>CAJOPT010000120.1 GCA_905236455.1 uncultured Prevotella sp.
AGAAAGTCATATTTCTTTCCCTCCACAGCCGTTCTTAGTATGACAAGCAACCTCGCTAAATTTAGCCTATCGGTCTGATTTTGAGCCAGAAAATCCAGCAAGTCAATATTCAGTATCGCATTCTTCCGATATACAGAATTAGGAATATCTTCCAGACAAGATTCCACATTATTGATGTGATAATCATATGGATGTGTCTTGCCTAATTTCAAATCTAAAACAAAATCCCAATCATGTGCATCTACAAAATTGTCGTAGAAGTAGGAGATATAATCGTAGTAGTTTTCATCAATATACCCCTTCACCACTAAAAACTCTATCAACTTTGGAACCTCCAGAGCCTTGTATTTTTCATTTGAACCATATTCAATGCTGCCCATCAGTTGACTAAGCGTCTGTGAACGGATATCCTCTTTTCTTATATCAATGAATTCAGCTTTCTCCAGTTCTTCAAAAGTTGTTCTTAATGCATCCAATCTCTCATGATACGTATTATCAGAATTGACGCTCTTCTCCACATCCGTAAACGCTATGTTTGCAGTTCCCTGCTTTGTCTGTAGGCCATTATAATAATCCCGCTCTGTGTATGTGTACTTTAGGTTACTGTTACCAATAAGTTTCTCAAACAATTTATCGTTGGCAGCTATATCTTTTGTCGAGTAACTACTATCCCCAACTTTCCAGTTTTGCAATGAATAGCTAAGACGCGCCCTATACTCTTCTAAATAAATCAACCTTAGTTCGGACTCCTTCAGGTGACGTTCCATTTGATGCTTCTCTTGTAATTCGCGTTTTCTCTTGTTTTCTGACTCCAGTCGTGCTATTCTATCAGAAACAAAGTCTTCTTTCAAATTAAGCAAACTGTACACGACGCCCTTGCAATCATGTAAATCCGCAAAGTCTTTTGGATGATAGTTTTTATACACTATCATGCCAAGCAACTTTTCACAACTAATGCCTTTCTCCAGCTTACTACGGTACTGCACATACTCATTAGCAATATTTTTCAGTAGTCGCATATCATGCAAGAAGAAGCCCAGTTCACTTAAATGTGTATCTACTATTTCTGTAACCCCACGTGTCTCTAACGCTTCCTTTAACTGGTTCTTTGCATTCGAGCGATTGATAACAGGAATTACTGTCGAGATGTAGTCGAAGCACTTTACGCGTTCCGCATCCTGAAACATATCGTCTCTCACCGCATAGACAAAGAATATTGTCCTATTTACCACCTTCGATTCATTCAAAAGCAGATTCAGTTCGCGAAGTTTCAAGAAGATATCCGAAGTTTCAAAACGATCCAAGTCTTCAAGCATCACCACGTCGTATTCTGTTTGCTCAAAGAAATAAAGGATTTCGTCAAGATGTTTATTGAAGATAGATGTGTTCTCTACAATTTCTATTTCTCCATCCTTCAGATTCAGCTTATTCAACCTACTATTGCTTATGGCAGGGATTATCAGAGAAATTGTTTTATAGGCAAAGAACAGCAGATATAGTATACTAATGGTATCACCGGTTATATTCATCCAGTCCTTACCAAACAGTTTGCAGAGCCAAGCCACTTGGAGTTTTGTTGGTTCAAACAGTATAATAAGAGCAATGATAGCAAGTATAATAGCAATCGTAGCCCATACCACCTTTTTCTTCGGCAGTTGAAAGATTCTCTTAAAACGCGAATTGGGCAACGCTGCTTGTTTCTCCTTATAAATAAGTTGCTGTAGAATACTATACTCTATCAATCGGTCAAGATTCAGCTTTGACGGTTTATCACCTTCATCGTTGTCTTTTTCGTCAAATGGCTTTAGGGTGGCCAGTGAAATTTTCAGGTAATGGTGTTTAGGAAAATCCTCTTTGAGCGTAATAAGAATTGAACTCTTACCAGAACCATATGGGCCTGTCAATGCAATATTCGTAGCATCTCCTTTTTGAAGACGTTCTTCGATATCAAGCACACTCTGATAAGCCTTTTCCTCCTTACCTATTCTCTTAGGTTGAAGACTTTCCTGAGTGATTATTTCTTTGTTTTCGTTGTTTCCCTCGCTCATATAACAATCATCTTTTTTATAGTCTTCTTTTCTTTCCCGCGACATCATCTCTACTCTCTCCCCTTCTCATAATCTACAAATACATCTCCTCACTCCTTCCATTCCCCCTATATTCTTTCTCA
>CAJOPT010000121.1 GCA_905236455.1 uncultured Prevotella sp.
AGGTCACCCCAGAACCCTCTTCGCCACTCACTATCACGAGTTGAACGAGATGGAGAAAAACTTCTCACGCATTAAGAACTATAATGTTAGTGTAAAAGAGGTCGATGGCAAGGTAATCTTCCTACGTAAACTCGAAAGGGGTGGGAGTGAGCACTCGTTTGGTATCCACGTGGCAGAGATTGCCGGTATGCCTCGCAGCATCGTGAAGCGCGCCAACGTCATCCTGAAGCAGTTAGAGGCCGAGAATGCCTCTGTAGGTAGCGTGGGTAAGCCTACGGCTGAGATTGCCGCTTCTCGTGAAGGTATGCAACTCTCGTTCTTCCAGCTCGACGACCCAGTACTCTGCCAAGTCCGCGATGAGATACTGGGCCTCGACGTCAACAACCTCACCCCTCTCGAAGCCCTCAACAAACTCAACGACATTAAGAAGATCGTATCAGGGAAGTAGACTGTTAGGCTGCGATAATCTTTGACAAAAGGCTTAAAATCCAAGGCGTTTTAGAGCCCAAGCCGATTCGAGGGCCGTAAATATGCAAGTTTTGAGCCGTTTTCCTAAGTCGTTGAGAACGTGAGTGTTACGAAAAGAGATAGTTTCTGACACTCGAAAAGATGCCTTTTTCGACAGCAAAACAACTTGTTTTACCCTCGAAGAGACTATTCTTACTGGTCGAAAGGACTATCCAAACCATCCGAAAGGATAGTTCAAACCCAGAGAAAGTCGTAATGAAACCCAGAGAAAGTCGGTAGCAAACTCCAACTTTGTCGTAATGTAACTTCAAAACAACCTAAAAGTGCCTCCCCGTTTCTCTATTTCGAGCAAACGGAGAGACACTTTTTTAGGCATGTTTTATTTACAATCCACCATGCGTGAGACTATTCTTGTCTGTGCAAGGACGAAGTCAATATGCCAATTCTACTTCTTTGGCCAAGACTTGCTTGACGAAAGCATTGATGGTAATTCCTGCCCTTTGAGCCAAAGCTGCTATGGCGCTGTGAATCTCGGGCGAAACACGAACATTGAAAGTTCCACTATAGGGTTTGCTGGGCTCTATACCGCGAGCTGCACATAGAGCCAGATAATCATCAATAGCACCCTCGAAGTCTTGTTTCAGTTCTTTTAAGTCCTGCCCCTCATAAGTAATGGCATTCTTGCTCATACCCAGCACTTTCCCGTAAAGGCAGTTGTCTTCCTCGCTATATTCCACGCTGCCACTATAACCTTTGTACTTTAAACATCCCATAATCAGTCCTCCTTGTTCTTTAAATAACCGTTTGATTCCAAAAAGTTGTAAACCTGTCGCATAGAGTAACCTTTTATAATGTTCGAGGGATGTGGCTTGTGCATAATGTAAGTATTGCCGTCTTTCTCGTTCACGAACTCAACACGTGAGCCAGAGGTTGCTCCTTTGTTGTTCAGAGAGAAACCGCAACTTTTGAATAATGCCTCCATCTCATCGAATGTAAAGTCGCGAGGCAAGGTTCTGAAACGTTGCAGTAGTTTTGCTTTTCTATTCATTACATGATTTTTTTGGGTACAAAGGTAACTAAAAATAGTTGCATATCCAAATTTTTACCATATTATTTTTCAGAGCATGCAGAAATCCCTTCCTTCGCTCAGCGAGTTTGAGCAGAAGGGAGCACAAGGTGTCAGACCCTATGTGAGCAGCAGAGATTGCCGCCTCTCGCGAAGGTATGCAGTTAAGTTTCTTCCAGCTCGACGACCCCGTTCTCTGTCAAGTACGTGACGAGATCCTCGGTCTCGACGTCAACAACCTCACCCCTCTCGAAGCCCTCAACAAGCTCAACGACATCAAGAAGATTGTATCTGGCAAATAGCAAATTCGGCAGAATTGGTATACAAAATCGGCGAATTTGGTCACTAATTTCGCCGATTTTGGTCTGAAAACGCCCCGTTCAGCCGAATTTGCAATTCGCCAGAACGCAGAATCCTAACAAAAAACCGTTCCCCTTCTGTTCCCGACAATTTCTGTTAACAATATTATCATCTTATATCTGTCACTTCTTCATCATCATAGCCGCCACCGTCATCATTCTCATGCTTCTTGGCTTCATCGATATCATTAGCCGTCACAACTTCGATATTGATACTCTTATTGTCAATGGCTGTTCTAAATATCTCTGCCAGATGGTCTTCCGAAACTTTGTCCCAGTCTATTTCCGTTTCATCATCCGAATTATAACTGGCTTTTCTTGTCAACTTCTTACCATAATGTATATCATGAGATTCCTGATTATAAGAGAATTCTTCACCTTCACCATCGCAAATCTTATTCATTAGGAAGGTACTATAATAAAAAACATACATTCCCTGTTGGTAGGTTCCAATGAGTAAGTCATCGCTATCACAGTAATGATGTTTATACATGACAATTAGGCGGTTCCCTTTTGAGCGATGGGTCACTGTGATTCCTCCACCACATTCGAAATCTGGATCAACCCAATCTGTAAAGACAGTTTTATCATCAATCATCCCCCTATTGATATCTTTGCAAAGAGACCGTTTGATATAGACAGAACTACCATCTGCATCCTTAACTGTCAGCCGGTACCAGTCACCTTCCTCACCGTCAATCAAAAGTCGCTGTCCTCGCCATGTCTGCATTTTAATTCTGTTTCTCGAATAATGGTCTTTACTGACAGCATTCACATAGTCTGCTCCAGGCCCAAGCCGTAGGTTTGCACTCTCCACATCCACCTCTACGACATCATGAACTCTTGGGAACGCTTCTTCTATAGACATACCAGCAAACATGCCTGAAGGCTTATCTGATTGACACCCTCTGAAAATAGTAATAGCACCGATGACAATCAATGCAATACCAACTATGCCTGTTACGATGTGCGTTTTTTCTTTTTTCTTGGAGAAAGTATTCTTAATAGTTACCTTGTCTAATGCCTGACTTGTTTCTTGTTTCAATTTTACTTCTTGTATTGTTTGTTGGACCTGCTTGGATGGTATTTCTGTTTTTGATTCAACTGCTGACTCGTTTTCTGTTTCAACAACAGATTCAGATATAGATTCTAAAATGTTTTCTTGACTATGTGATATCATTCCTTTTTCATCCGTATTGGTATTTGTCTTTTTGGTGGAATTGTTGGAGGTATCTGCATCAAGAACATAAGTAATCAAGACGGCAACAATGGCCATAAGATAAACAATGAATCCAGACTTAAATGATAATACAGATACGTCTTTTAATCCAGAATTAATATGGTCATATAGAGCAACAGCAAGAATGCCTAGTTCTATTAGTTGTATAAAAGACATTATTACTCTGCATTTTATATTAAAGCTAAAGCAAAGAGTTAATATCGGTAGAATTGCCGGTAAAGCAGCAAGAATTAACAACAAATAATTATTAGAACCGATACCTTTGACATTGGATATCATTTCCCATAATGTGGGCTGCATCATGTCCATTACAGAAACAAATGGAAGGCAGAAAAAAGCATAATACATACATACTACAGCCCCTATAACAACAATAATTCCTAATACACTTTGTTTGTTCTCCATATAAGAATGATATTTTACCTTGATAAATTTTACCTATTTATTTATCTTCAGTGATAGCCAAAACGACGCTATAATATTCACTGGCTCCATCCATTTCATCTGCATTATGAAGATTAATGGCTACAATTCCCTTTGATAACTTTATTACATATTTTTTATTATCATCATGATTGTTTTCATATTTTCCTTTTCCGTATACAGCTTCCACTTTAGGGATCAATTCAAAAAACCGAGTTTTTGCTTGGTCAAGTGTATATTGCTTTTGATCAGATACCCATATGTAATAGACACTTTGGGGAGCAATACCAATTTCAATGATTGCAGGTTTACCATACATTGCTGTCTTCACGAAATACTGGGAGCCTCCATATTCTCCACTATATTCCATTCCCATTGCAA
This sequence comes from uncultured Prevotella sp., assembly GCA_905236455.1. Taxonomy (GTDB): domain Bacteria; phylum Bacteroidota; class Bacteroidia; order Bacteroidales; family Bacteroidaceae; genus Prevotella. Next base: position 3,938 of record CAJOPT010000121.1, read on the forward strand.
TCAATTTGTCTCTCATTGTCGAAGCTTTTTCGCCTAATGATATTCCCATAAAGGCCAGATGTCCATTTACTATTGCTGGACCTTTAAGGGTACGTTGAGCAGAAATATCTGAAACCTCAAACAACTTTCCACCTTCTGCTGTCAAATATGGCTTAATAGCACTTGAGGAAATCCTAACTGTATTATAAAAGTACACCCCAACAAGATATACAATTTTCCATCCTTTGTCATCACGAGAAATATAGATGCTGGAAACTCCCATCCCGTCACCATCAAGGGCATCACGATCTTCTTGCGTTCCATGCTGTCGTATTAATCGGATACCATCCTCATATGACATACTAAATAAGTCTGCCATATCCAATACCTTTCCATCTGATAATCTGATGACCGCATATGCCTCCTGAGGTCCGCCATTGGAAAAAATGCCATCTGTAATATGGTAACATGCGACCTGCGAGTTATGGTATTCTTTCTCTAAACAATAAATATAAGAAACACCATCAGACTCTAAATTACCTTTAGCCACACCTTGTTTGTAATCAGAGACCATATTGTTACACACAGTATTGATCGTTCCAACTGTTGATGTACCTATTGCTCCTCCAACAAGAGAGTTCTTGACCATTTGCTTGATGCCATTAACGACTTTATTATTAATCTCTCCAGTCCCTGAGGGATAGTCAATTTTAAGAACAAGCCCCGTGTCTCCACCTTCTGGACCAGTTAGACTGATAGTTTTTTCAAAAGTTGTAAACTTGAGAACACCTTCATTGGACGGATTATTTGGAGTACCAGTCTGAGCGGGATAACCGCCTCCTATATAAGCAATATTTTGTGATTGATTCCATATTTTCTGAATGAAATCATTAACATTGGATGGATCTACCTGATATTGCTGGCTACGGCCATTATAATCTCTATATTTACAATATATTATAAGATATTCATCATCCCCTGATTCTATTGACTGCACTCTATACCCTTTATCCCATACATCTGTTTTTATTTTTGACTGGAGATTGCTATAATCTGTTGCCGAAAGAAGGCCTTGATCTGTGTATTTAGGGTGTTTGCTCATCACCATGGCCCATTTTGCTCCGTCATAGGCAATGTCAGTGATATAAAAGCCCTTATTCCAATTCTCTTTAATCCAACCAGTCAAATTATCCGGAGTATCTCTATTATAGGTCTGCTCCATGTAACCAGCCCCTTGCGACATTACCACAAGCCATTGATTATCACTTCGAGATAAGGAAGTGATACGGTAGTTTTCATCCCACTTTTTCTTGATCCATTCGGTCGGCCAATCCGAAGAAGTATTGTATGTTTGCATACCAATCCCTGTCCCTTTAGCCATTGTAACAAACCATCCGTTTCTTGTGTAGGCGGCTGATGTAATTCGTCGTCCTTCATCCCAATGCTTCTTTATTTCTGACTCCTGAAGAGCTTTACCCAAACCAGAATAAAACCACGTTTGGCTGGTATATGGCAAATTTGACTCTGTAATCAGGATTGTCTTGTTCTGCGACTTAATTGGATGAGTTGAAATAGCAAAAAATCCAATTGCAAAAATCGTTTTAGTTAGAAAACCTTTCATATCAAGATTATTTTAGTTATACATTTAATTGCTATTTACCTTCTTTCAGTATAATATAGTTCACGAACTTCTTCTGAATTTAGACTGCGTGAGTAGATACGAACATTGTCAACAGACATAGGCTCTGCTTCTGGTGCAATTCTCATGGAAGTCCCAGAGCATACATCCTGCCATACTCTCTGGCTGTCCATCAATAAACCATCAATGTAGAGGGAAATAATACTCTTACCTTCTAATGCACCCTGTGCTCCACCCTGTGTCGCACCAACATATTCTGATGTTAATGAAATCATGTGCCAGCCATTCGAACGATAAATAGAGACATTTGGTGCAAAAATATAGTTTGTCCTTCCATTATATACTATCTTGTCTGAATTGTTAATCCCAAGAGATGGAGTAACTACGCCTGGTTTTATTGATGCCAAAAGCCAGCCTTGAGTATAATCTTTAATCCAGATGTTCATAGATAAATCCTGACATCCTTGTAAAACATATTGTGGAATATTAATGTAGTCATCCTTATTAAGACGGATTGCGTAACCTTTTCCATTGGGTGTGTCAGTAAGATTGTCTGCATTCCCTTCAACAACACCATGCACACCGCTTCTTGAATAATCTACTACAGACTTTACGTCCGTTGTCCTCGGACCTTCATCAAATGTGTAATTAAGAACCAGACCTTGTTGGAGGTTAATACTCATGTCAGGGCTTTGTTCATCCTTAGAGTCGCTTTTCTCACATGAGGTGAAAGCAAGTATGATCCCTAAAACAATCAACAAAAAGGCTTTTTTTCTCATTTTTTTTAGTTTATTGCCTCTTTTCTCCCCAATTCAGCGGTTAATAGTAAATCGTAGGCGTATTATAAACCGAAAGACGTGGGAGTTCTCTACTTCTCGCTTATCCCGCTGCTGGGCTCTCGCATCGCCTTGACCAGAATAAGCAACTCGAGTTAGCCCACGCCGTGAAATATTGTAGTAAACTACAACACACCCAACGCAGACGCTCCGTTGCGTATCTTCTGGTCTTGAATTTGCGAGATTTAGCAGCCGAAGATAATGTCCGTAAACGTCCTTTTTCCAAAAAGTCTTGACCCCAATTGCCCATACGAGCCAACAAGAGTCATGTGCAAAGATAAGAAGATTATTTGAAACAAACAAGTTTTTTCACGAAAAGTTTAATGAACTAATGTCTTTTCTGTCTTTTCTTTGGTATTTTTGCGTAGTTCTACAAAAATGAATTCCGTTTTAATGGCTGTTTATAGGACTGACTAACAAAGGAATTTTAGTTAGCTTATTTTTCCAGATAGTATGAAAGCTGAAACCAAAGCACAGTAAGAACCATCTGTGCTAAGGGAAGCCCGTCTTTAATAAAGAAATCCGAATAGCCATAGTGGAATACGGTTCCCATGACCATACTCGATGTCATCGCTGGCAATATAACTATAAAAGATGGGACCTGTGAACCTTTTAATTATGATCAGAAAAGGTCTTCTATTCGCATGTGGAAAAATTCATTGAAAGGAATACCGTCTGTGCCAATGACGAGGGAACGTTTAGGGTGAAAGTTGTCACAGAACTTCGGCAGGCCGCTATTCATGCCACGACGACCACTCTTTACCTCTAATGCAATAGTCTCTCCCTGACGTACAATGATATAATCGACTTCATCAGAGCGTTCACGCCAGTAATATACATTGTAACCCGCCTCTTCGGCTCCACCAAGCAGATAAGCCCCAACGGCAGACTCTACCCATCGGCCCCATATCTGCGGGTCTATACGGTCTTTCTCATAAGTGGTGCCTTGGAAAGCTGTGAGCAAGGCATTGTTATAAACCTGGAACTTTGGCACGGACTGATAACGACGCGCCTCGTCGTTGGCATATTTCTGAAGTCCTGCCAACAGGTTGCACTGATTGAGAATGTCCAAATAGGATGACAACGTAGTAACATTTCCTGCATCCTGCAGCTGGCCTAAAGCCTTTGTGAGTGACAAAAGTTGAGCAGAGTAGGAACAGCCTACTTCAAAGAGTTGCTTCATCAATGCCGGCTTATAAATATTGGATGTCAGAATAACATCTTTTTCGATGGCAGGAGCCACCAACGACTCTTTGATATATTTACGCCAACGGCGTATATCCTTTATCAGTCTTGCACTACCAGGATAACCTCCATAGTAAACCCATTCATCGAGCGTCCATCCAAAGGCATCTTCCATTTCCTGTAAGGTCCAATGGCCCAAACGGATCAGTTCGAAACGACCTGCTAATGATTCTGTCAATCCCTTACGTAGCATCAGGCGCGACGAACCCAGCAGAAAGAGTTTCAGTTGGCGATGGCTGCGTGTATCGGCATCCCACTCCCGTTTTACTATTTCGCTCCAGCGTTTGATCTTGTGAATCTCATCAATGGCAAGTATGGCTTCTTTCTCTTGTTTTGTATCCATCTGAGTACGGGCACTCTCCCATATCCGCCTGATCCAGTCTGTATCGTTCTCATCGACACCGTCAGCATTATATAAATAATAGGGTAACTGACACTCTGATAGTGCCTGGTCAATCAGTGTTGACTTACCTACCTGACGGGGACCTGCCAATACCTGAATGAACCTGCGTGGTTCATTCATACGTTCAAGTACCTCTGCAAATTGTTGTCTTTTGTACTCCATAATGTTCAAATCTCACTCACGAAATGTTCAAATCTCACTCACGAAATGTTCAAATCTCGGCTGCAAAGATAAACATTATTTCTGAAAAACAAAAGAAAAATGCAGAATATTTGCTTTTAGGCGGCACACACAGGATCGAGGTCAGCCAAACTTGATGATGGCATAAATATATTGTGCTGCGAATACGCCAATCAGCAGCAATAGGATCATAACCAAGAAGGGAATGGCGGCCAAGGCCATTCGCCAGATAGTCTTCCAGTAGCTGTAGCCCGACAGCTGCTTGATGGGGATGATGATCAGTAGAATGGTCATGAGTCCGTAGATGAGTTCTGCCTTCATACTAAAGCACAGAAACGAGGGAATTAAGCCATAAATGGTAAGCATATTGGCGATATAGACCATCGCCACGAAGCACTCTGAGAAACGTAAGTCGGGTATGGCCGGACAATGGCGGATCAAGAGCCAAAGCGGCAAGGAGAAGAGCAACAGTAGAATGAGCATCACGTATGTCACATGACTGTCGCTCCACTCATTGAATTCTTTTTGTAACCGTTTAAACTCTTTGTTTCTTTTTTCCTTCTTCTCTCTTTCCTCTGCTGTGAGTTTCTTGTCAGTCTTTTCTTTTGTCTCCTGCGTCTCCGTCTGATCATCTTTTTCCTGATCTTGTCCCACGAGTTTCTGAACGATTTCGGTAGCCTCTTCCTTCTCATGTTCCTTGCGGTTTACCCCCTGGATGTTCAGGCCCGAGTCTATCAGGAACGACAGGGCGAAGAGCAGGAAGAACATCTTGAAGGGTGGGAAGTAGGCCATCTGCATGCCTCTGAGATAGTCGCGGATCATGTAGCCAGGGCGCAGAATCAGGTCGCGCAGGGTGCGGAACATACCCCGATTGCCTACGCCCCAGACGTCGAGAAACAGCAGGAATGCCTTCTTGAAGGAGTAACGGCCTATCTTAGCTGACTGTCCGCAACGGAGGCAGTAATTGCCCTCAAAGTGTGTGCCGCAGGTGGCGCATACGTGCTCATCCTCCGAGAGTGGCGCTACCTCATGAGGCTGCTTCTCCCACTCCCTAAACCGCCTGTATCTTTCTTTTATATTTTCCATCCTGCCACATTCGTTTCTGAAAAGGGACTCTCTGTTAGGCTTGTTTCTTCGCCCTTATCATGCACCAGACTCCGAGGATGATAAAGGGAATGGAGAGTATCTGGCCCATGTCGATGGGGAGAGAGGCCTCGAAGGCTTCCTGCACCTCCTTGGTATACTCGATGAAGAAGCGGAAGGTGAAGATATAAGTCAGGCAGAAGCCAAAGTACCAGCCAGTACCGATTTTCTCAGGCATCTTCTTGTGCAATACCCACATGATACAGAAGAGAATGGCGTAGGCGATGGCTTCGTAAAGCTGTCCAGGATGACGAGGCACAGCATCCACCTTCTCGAAGATAAAGGCCCAGGGCACGTCTGTAATCTTACC
>CAJOPT010000122.1 GCA_905236455.1 uncultured Prevotella sp.
AAAGTGTGACGCGTGACGCAAATTTACATTTTTCTAAAACTGGTTTTTAGCAAACTGCTTACTGCGACTGACAATATCTGTCATTCGCAGTAAGCAGCACCCTTAAATGTCCCAAGCCTTTCTATCCAGCGAGGTATGTTATCATTTATTTACTTTACTTAGAAATCGGCACTCTTTGGAGTACGCGGGAACGGTATCACGTCACGTATGTTCTGCATACCCGTTACAAAGAGGATAAGACGCTCAAAGCCAAGTCCGAAGCCTGCATGAGGACAAGAGCCATACTTGCGAGTATCGAGATACCACCACAACTTATCTGTCTCCATGCCACGGCGGTCGATCTCGCCCATCAGCTTGTCAAAGCTTTCCTCACGCACAGAGCCACCGATAATCTCTCCTATCTGCGGGAAGAGAACATCCGTACCCTGCATGGTAGGACCGGGAGCCACAGCACCCTTATATCCTACAGAGCCATTGTCGCCGGCAGGCTCATTCAACTTCATATAGAACGCTTTTATGTCACGCGGATAGTCGGTCATTATCACCGGCTTCTTGAAATGCTCCTCTACAAGGTAACGCTCATGCTCCGATGCCAGGTCATCGCCCCAGTTACACGGGAACTCGAACTTCTTGCCATTCTTAATAGCCTCCTGCAAGATCTCAATACCTTGAGTGTAAGGCAGACGAACGAAGTCTTCCTTCAGGACACCCTGGAGACGCTCGAGAAGAGTCTTGTCGACCATCTTATTAAGGAACTCCAGGTCATCCTTACAGTTATCCAGAGCCCATCTCACACAATACTTGATGAAATCCTCCTCCAGATCCATCAGCTCCTCCTGGTCAAGGAAAGCCACCTCTGGCTCAATCATCCAGAACTCAGCCAAATGGCGTGGAGTATTGGAGTTCTCGGCACGGAAAGTAGGACCGAAAGTATATATAGCGCCGAGAGCTGTCGCTCCAAGCTCACCCTCGAGCTGTCCAGACACCGTCAGAGAAGTCTGCTCGCCAAAGAAGTCATCATCATAGATAATCTTGCCATCCTCATCCTTCTTAAGGTCATAGAGGTTCTTTGTAGTCACCTGGAACATATTCCCCGCACCTTCACAGTCGCTGGCGGTAATCAGCGGTGTGTGGAAATAGAAGAAGCCATGCTCATGGAAATACTTATGAATCGCTATTGCCATGTTATGGCGTATGCGCATCACTGCTCCGAACGTATTTGTACGAAGGCGGAGATGGGCATTCTTACGCATCACCTCGAAGCTCTGCCCTTTCTTCTGCATAGGATAGTCGTTGCCGCAAAGTCCCAACACCTCCAGAGTCTCACATTGTATCTCTGACGCCTGACCCTGTGCCGGACTCTCAACCAAGGTTCCGACTACGCTGATGCAAGAGCCTGTTGTCACCTGCTTAAGAGTCTCCTCGTCAACCTTCGACGGGTCTACTACAATCTGTACATTCTTAATAGTAGAACCATCATTCAAAGCTATAAAGTCTACAGCCTTACTGCTACGATGGGTACGGACCCATCCTTTTACTGTTATTTGTTTGCCATACTCAGTGCACTTAAGTGCGTCTATGACCTTTGTTCTTTTCATAATCTACCTTCCTTTTATTCAAAAGCACCCATTCGGAGCATATCAACTTCTTTTTCTGTAAGGAACCGCCAGTCACCGCGACGGAGACCTTTCTTTGTCAGTCCGGCGAACTGTACACGGTCGAGCTTCACCACTCTGTAGCCGAGGCTCTCAAAGATACGGCGTACGATACGGTTCTTCCCGCTATGTATCTCTATACCCACCTGGCTCTTGTCCGTATCACTGGCATATTGTATGTCGTCAGCCTTTATCTCACCATCCTCAAGGGTGATACCCTCTGCTATCTGCTGAAGGTCATGTATGGTGACATTCTTGTCAAGGAACACATGATAAACCTTCTTCTTCAAGAACTTTGGATGGGTAAGCTTACTTGCAAGATCACCGTCGTTAGTCAACAGCAACACACCTGTAGTGTTACGGTCGAGACGTCCCACAGGATATATACGCTCCGGACAAGCATCCTTTACAAGATCCATCACCGTTTTCCGCAGCTGTGGATCATCGCTTGTTGTAACATAGTCTTTAGGCTTGTTAAGAAGAACATATACTTTCTTCTCTATAGATACAGGTTTGTCGTTGAAGAGCACCTCATCTGTACGGAGAACCTTTGTTCCAAGCTCGGTCATCACCTCTCCGTTGACCTTAACGGCACCATTCTGGATAAACTCATCAGCCTCACGGCGGCTACATACACCAGCATTAGCAAGATATTTGTTAAGACGGATCGGCTCGTTTGGGTCAACATGCTCCTCCTTGTACTCTATCCGCTTCTTCATGCTATACTTGGCATTAGGGTCATAGTCAGCTGTGTGCTGACGATAGCCACCTTGTCTGTAGCCACCCTGCTGATAACCACCATGGTTGCCACCGTAACTCCCCTTACGAGGCTGCTGGCGATAACCACCTTGTCCATAACCGCCACGCGACTGGTAACCGCCTGAACGAGGCTGGTAGCCTCCCTGACGAAATCCGCCTTCTTGCTCACCTTCTTGTCTGTAGCTGTTGTATCTGGGGCGATAGCCGCCTTGCGGACGCTGCTGATACCCCCCTTGGCGAGGCTGATAGCCCTCCTGACGAGAGTGGTAAGTATTCTCCTCACCATCCTGGTTATAATTATTGTATCTGGGACGATAGCCACTTTGCGGACGCTGTTGATAGCCACCCTGACGTTGCTGATAGCCACCACCATTATTGAAGCGTGGGCGATAGCCGCCTTGCGAGCGCTGTCCGCTGTTACCCTGGAGTCCTGCGCCAAACCCTTCCGGTCGGAATCCGCCATCTTCACGGTTTTCCTTATCCGGATTATATGCGCGTTGGGCGTGGATACGCGGGCGTTGTGGTCTTCCTCCTGCACGAAAATCTCTTTGATAACCACCTGCCTGTCCAGCAGATGAAAAGTTTTCACGGTTTGTCACATTCTGTTCTGTTCCTTTGTTTTCCAATTCTTCTGACATAAATCATTTCCTTTCTTTTTAGCCTCACGGCCATTTCTTAAGCGTGTTTTAATATTAATTTTATGTAAATAATAAGTTATATGTATTCCTTTTGTCTACAAAAACCTTGTTTATATTCCTGTATAGTTCCTCGGATTGATATTCATTAGCTCAGCCTTCACGGCATCACTTACATTTAACGACATGATAAAGTCGTGTATGGTCTTCTCTGTCATCCTCTCATTAGTACGTGTCAGAGCCTTCAATGCTTCATAAGGGTGAGGATAAGCCTCACGGCGCAGTATTGTCTGTATAGCCTCAGCCACCACCGCCCAGGTCTGCTCCAGGTCATCATCCAGCTTCTGCTGGTTAAGAATGAGCTTACGCAAGCCTTTCAGAGTACTTTGTATCGCAATGAGAGAATGTCCCAGAGGCACACCGATGTTGCGCAACACCGTAGAGTCTGTCAAGTCTCTCTGCAAACGGCTTACCGGCAATTTCTGTGCCAAGAACTGTAATATGGCATTTGCCATACCCATATTTCCCTCAGAGTTCTCGAAATCTATCGGATTAACTTTGTGAGGCATGGCGCTTGATCCTACCTCTCCCGCCTTGATTTTCTGCTTGAAATACTCCATGGAGATATACATCCAGAAGTCACGGTCCAGGTCAATCACTATCGTGTTGATACGTCGTATGGCATCAAAGACGGCACTTAAACAATCATAATTACTTATCTGTGTCGTATACTGCTCACGCTCAAGTCCCAGCTTATCACTTACGAATTTGTTTCCGAACTCTCTCCAGTCATATTCCGGATATGCAACATGATGAGCATTGAAATTACCAGTAGCACCACCGAACTTAGCCGTGATCTTACAGCCTCTCAACTGCTGCAGTTGCTCCGTGAGGCGGTAGACAAACACCATCAGCTCCTTGCCCAGGCGGGTAGGCGATGCCGGCTGACCATGAGTCTTGGCAAGCATAGGCACGTCTTTCCACTCCTCAGCATAGTCTTTCAACTGGGCTATCAACTCTTCCAGCTGAACAACGAACACATTGTCCAATGCCTCCTTAAGGGAAAGGGGAATACTGGTGTTGTTGATGTCTTGCGAGGTGAGTCCGAAATGTATAAACTCCTTATACTGCTCCAAGCCTCCGATCTTGTCAAACTCCTCCTTGATAAAGTACTCCACTGCCTTCACGTCATGGTTGGTAACCTTCTCTATCTCTTTGACACGCGCGGCACATTCCTCGTCAAACTGGCGATAGATGTCACGCAGCCGCTCGAACAGGGAAGAGTCAAAAGATGACAACTGTGGAAGTGGCAACTCGCATAATGTGATGAAATATTCTATTTCAACACGTACACGATAACGAATAAGCGCATATTCAGAAAAGTAATCCGCCAAACACTCTGTTTTACCTCTGTAACGCCCGTCAACAGGCGATATTGCTGTTAATATATCCAGCTTCATTGCTCTATAAATAAATTAGAATGCAAAAATACAAAGATTTATCCATAGTATCACTATCTTTTTAGCAAAAGTTTCATAAAAAGGAGGTGAAGAAGAATATTGATGGGACAGAATGTATCTATGCGAGGACTTATAAAGG
>CAJOPT010000123.1 GCA_905236455.1 uncultured Prevotella sp.
ACAGTCAGTTTATACGATCAGTTTGTGATGCGACTGGAGCAGTCGTATGGCTATTCTGTTAATCAGATTGATAGGAATGTGCCTATTGATGGTAAGCTGGTTGCAGATATTGCAGTCTGGAGGTCTGTTGAAGCAAAAGCAGCACATTCCACTCCTGATATTTGTATCATTGGAAAGTGCAGCGATGAGCATATACGTATTAATGCAGATGAATATTTTCAAGATTATAACTTGGCCGCACTCTCGGGCTTGTCTTTTTATGTGGCGATAAATCTGAAAGAAACGCGCGTATTTTATATTGATAACAGTGTACGCCCCTTCAAAAAAATCGAAGTGGACGATTTCCCGACAGCCAGTGATATCATAGACGATTCCTCTCTTCGCAAGTTTATTGATAAGGTAAACCGTAATACTCGCGATGCTATCCTGTCCAAGTTTGCCAAATGCCATAATATTATACGTAACATAGACAAACTTTCTCCAGAGGCCGCCTTTGATGAGATGAGCAAAGTGCTCTTTATCAAAATGCAGTACGAAAGAGACTCCAAAGAGGAACTCACATACACACGAAAGAAATACGAGACCGCAGAGACGCAATACAAACAGAACAATTCTGGTGAATATTTCCATCATCTTTTTGATGTACTCAAAGCAGAATATCAAGACGATCATGTCTTTGAAACGGGTGACACTCTGCGTATTCGCCGTGAAAGCTTTGTCAGAATAATTGAAGAGTTAGAGGGCGTAAATCTTGGAAAGACCTCGGATGACATCAAGGGAACTGTCTTTGAGAATTTTCTTGGGAAAACGTTCCGTGGCGAATTGGGACAGTTCTTCACTCCGAGAACAGTTGTCGAATACATGATAAACGTGCTTGACATCAAGGAGGGTGAACTTGTTTGCGACCCCTGCTGTGGCAGCGGCGGTTTCTTGATTAAAGTTTTTGAACATATTCAGAGTATTATTGACGAAGATTTGAATCGACAGTTGAAAAACACTACGGATAAGCAGGGCGCGATGCGGCTGTTGATGAACGAAACGAACATCAAGAATATTAATAGTCGCTACTATAAGTTGTGCCATGATTATCTGTTTGGCGTGGATGCTAACCCGCGTATGGCAAGGACGGCAAAGATGAATATGATAATGCATGGCGATGGTCATGTGGGTGTTTACCAACATGATGGACTTTTCAATGTGGGAGGCGTGTATGATGGTCGTTTTGATGTAGTCCTTATCAATCCGCCATTTGGAGCACGACTTGACAATACTGTGCGTATAACTGGTGATGATGTTCCTTCTGACGATGAAGTCAGACATTTTAAGAACTTGTATGGTGATGAGTATATGGAGAAAGTGTATAAGCCCATACTGAAGGCTTGTCAGTACAAAGATGGTGGAATGCCGGTTTCTCGCTTGTTCCATATTAAACAAATGAACACAGAGGTTCTTTTTATAGAAAGGACACTACAGTTGCTGAAACCTGGTGGCCGTGCAGGCATTGTACTCCCTGAAGGAGTTATGAATAACAAGAACATGTCAGGTGTTCGTTCATTCATTGAGCAACACGCAAGGATTCTCAACATTACCTCTATTCCCTCTGATGTGTTTATTGCATCTGGTGCCAATATCAAACCCAGCTTGCTTTTTATTCAGAAATATACAAAAGAAGAGGAAAACAGCTCGAAAGGTAAGGATTACTCTTTAAGTGTTACTAAAGTGAATGATGCAGGTATTCTCTCTACAGGACTACCTTCAGACAATAAAGAGTTTCCTGTGGCAAGTAAAGAAGTGGCAAACTGGATTTTCACCGGCATATTACAGAACGCAGAGTTCACTAAGGTTATTGCCAAGAGTCAGCTCAGTAATTGGAGTGTAATGCCATTCTTTAATCAGAGTGTCAATTACAACACCCAGTATAAACAAGTACTTTTGAAGGAGGTCCTTTCTTTTAGTGAAACTCCCGTAGTGATAGAAGACGATATCCTTTACACTCGCATTACCGTGAAATTATTTAACAAGGGTATAGTAAAACGCGATCAGGCATACGGGCGTGAAATAGGTACAAAAAAACAGTATAAGGTTAATGCTGGTCAGTTTGTTGTTTCAAAGATTGACGGAAAGAGCGGAGCCTTTGGTATTGTGCCTGATAGTCTTGAAGGTAGTGTCGTAACACACGATTTTATGGTGTTTGATATTGACCAAAGTCTAATAGCTCCCTTGTACTTGGAGTTAGTGATGAATAATGAGGATTTTCTGTCACAGTTTAAGGAAAACAGTAGTGGTTCGACAGGCAGAAAGCGTCTGTCCAAGGAAACGTTCCTTAATACAAGGATAGGCTTACCTACAATGAAAGAACAAATAGAGATGCTCCAGCAGATATCTTCAATCATTGAAGAGCAGGAGTCTCTGAGGCGGCAGTTGGATGCAAGTATTGGTGAATTCTATAAAAAGGTTTTTGATTAAATCAATCCTTAAATGGTAATAAATGAATTACATATCAGGTCGGATTTCAGAAACTTAAAGGGACTGGATTTAAAATTCGATACAACTCACACTACCAATATAATCATTGGTAATAATGGAGCTGGAAAAAGCAATATATTAGAGGCGTTCAGCAGCATTTTCGGAACGCTCTATTATGGAGATAAGCCGGAGTTCGAATTTGACTTCAGCTTGCGTTATCATACCTCGTTGGGGAACAATGTCGTTATATCCAGTATAGCTGATAGGGGCTTCAAAATGAGAGTTGACGATAATCTTATTCCATTCTCTGATAAGAGGTTCTTACCCAAAAGAGTTATTTGTAACTATAGTGGCGAGGATCGTCGAATATACGAGGCTTACTATGAGAAGATTTATCGTGACTTTTATAGCCAAGTAGTCCATTCCAAGGGAAATGATACTCTCAAGATGGTCTATGTGGACAAAGATATCTGGCGTACCATCCTCCTTATCATGTTGGTGACACGTAATGAACATGAAGCTTATGATTCTTTTTTCAGGGATGTTCTTGGATTAGAGGATAACAATGCTGTCTCAGTCAAAATTCAGATAGATGAAAAAGAGTTGGAAAGATGGAAAAGAAACCCTAATCCGGCGTATTTCTATATTCAGACTTTGACAGACCAGATTGCTCCTGATACCAGTATTTCGATAACTGATATTAATAAATCTGGGGAATCTGCAGAAAGTTTGTTCAACTATATGGTGAATGCTCAAAGGGTAATACAGTCCATCCATATTAACTTAAAAGGCTTCGACTCTGGATTTATGAGTGAGGGTGAGAAAAAGTTGATGGTTGTAAAGTTTATCCTGGAGTCAATCGCTGATGAAGACAGTCTTGTTTTGCTTGATGAGCCGGATAGTCATATACACATTTCCAGGAAGAAAGAACTGAAAGATTACTTCGATAGTTTTGACCATAGAGATAATATTGTGACATCCCATTCTCCTACGATGACAGCTACTTTTGAAGATAAAGCCATCATTATGCTAGATGTAGATGGAGGTTATGCAAAAGTCATAGATAGGGATAAGCAGCAAATAGTATCGGAGTTGACTCGAGATATGTGGTCACTTCAGGAACAGAACATCTTCTTAACGTCACATAAAGATATCCTCCTTTTAGAAGGCGAATGGGATGAGGCATATCTCACAGCGGCGAAGAAAGCATTTCACAATAATGGAGAGTTCGCTGATATAGACTTTGCATGTTTGCCATGTGGCGGCGCAGAACAATTGGTGAGGTTGCAAAGCAGGTTTACACCAAAGGCAGGCCAGATGCTATTTGCTTTCTGGGATGCAGACAAGGCCGGCATCGAAGCCATGCGGAAAGTTTTTAATGATAATTATAGAATAGAAAATTTTGGAATAGCACGAAAAACCGGGAGCGTCTGGTTTGCATTCTATCCCAGATGGCGTAAAGATATTCCTAACTTTAATGTAGAGGACTATTTTACAAAAAGGGTCATACGAAGCTATATTTCATCGTTTGAGTCGCTTGTTGATATAGTTTCTAGAGATACATTGAAGAAAAAGATGGCTAATGATTGCGATGAAGGACGTATGAGTTACCGTGATTTGATGCACTTCAACAAAGTGTTTGAGCTAATCAGAAGGATAAAACAGGCAGATGCTGCCGGCGAGTCTGCTATTTTGAAATAATGTAACGAAAGAATAGAACAAACCGTCTGACATGGAGAATACAACAATTGCATTGATAGCGGCTATTGCGGCAGTGGTGAGTGCGCTTTTCGCGGGGGTGAGTGCCTACCTCGCCTACCGTTTCAAGCGGGAGGACGGCAAGGCGGAGCTGGAGAAGGAACTAAACCGTATTTTGGAGATTGGTGTTCAGTATCCCCGTTTTGAGTATGCACCGTTCACCAACGATTGGATTAACCATCGCGGTAAGGACGATGAGACCTATTTGCGTTACGACATCTATTGCAACATGATATACAACTTCATTCACCACGTATATGAGTATTATGGTGGAGACAAGAAGAAGATAGAAAACTATGTTGACGTGAAGAGTTGGATACGTATGCACAAGCAGAATTGGCAGAATCCGACTGATGAGAATGAGAACATAGATGGTTATGATGAGTCGTTCCGACAGTTCATAAATTCTTATTTGATATGAAAAGAAGAGCATTGTTGATTGGAAATTCAAGAGGCTTGGCTGGAGTAAAGAGAGACATTGCAAATTTTCAGGCTTTCCTAATGGGCCGTTATGGCGGTGCTTGGCGCAGAGGTGAGATAGAGACTATGATGAATCCGACACTTGCTGACTTGAAATCAAAGTTGAGTGTCATCAAGGCAGAAAGAAACGACTTTGTCATCGTGTTGTTTAGCGGTCATGGCGGCTATGAGCGTACGACGGTCTTGGAGATTAATGGACAACCTGAAGTTATTGACGATACGGAACTGATGGGTTTGGCTCCACGTCAAATTTCAATCTTTGATTGTTGTCGTGTTGTTTGCAGTTACCAAGAAGAGCGCGAGTTGCTTTTGGAGCGAAAGTTGTTCTCCGTAACCGACTCTGCGGACACCATACGTCAGCGTTATGATAGCCGCATCATGCAAGCCATCCCCCAACAGGACAGACTTTATGCCTGCAAGATAGGGCAATGTGCATGGGATCATGATGATGGAACAGGAGCTTATTATTTGAACAATCTCATTCAGAAAGCCAAAACTATATCTGGAGCATTTGGTTTGGTCAGTGGCGTACATGAAGAAGCTGCTCAGGCCACATTCACCGAGGTCTGGAGAGATAAGCTAGAATATCAGGAACCTGTGTCATCCGTGCCCAAATGCCTTTCCTCTCAGGAGTTGATTATTAGTTTAAGACCTTGATTTAAGGGGGCTATGTTCAGAGAGATTAAACGAAAAGGTGAAGAAGAAATAACCATGCACCGTGAACCCTAAATAATGAACCATTTGTGGTTTTGGCTGGCAACAGCCAGACACACAAAGGAAGTAGCGGCATAAGCAGGGAAATGTGATAGGAAAGAATCACATCATCTGCCAAACATTGAACAATTAACAGTTAACAAATTAACAT
>CAJOPT010000124.1 GCA_905236455.1 uncultured Prevotella sp.
AAAAATACGTTTTTTAAAAATTAGTTTTTAGCAAACGCTCGGTTAGATTCGCTCAGTCGGGTTTGCTTCGCAAAGCGAGTAAACTCGGTTACCACGCGTAAGCGTGCCGATATAATTATTTGCGAGCAAAGCGAGTAAACTCAATTGCCACGCACAAAGTGTGAACTATTTTTCGGCAAAACACTTGCGCTATTATTTGAAAATGCCTAAATTTGCACTTGACTGATTTTCTTAGAAAATCAATTAATGAAATAAAGAAATATAAAAAAGATCATGAAAAAACTGCGTTATTACTTGTTCCTCACAGTAGGTGTATTATTTATTGATTCTTCTGTCAGAATAATTGATCGGGATTTTTATAAATCCTTCCCTATAATAATTATAGTAGCTATATCCTTGATATTACTGGGGTATGCTTATTTCTTAATAAAAAGTATTATCAAAAAAGACAGGAATCTTTTTATTCCTGCACTCTTTATGCTATTTGCAACGATTGTATGGTTATACTCAAGAATACAGATATTGTATTTAAGATAAATAAGATGGTTATCGTTTTGTGTTTTCTGCTGGAGAGTATTTGCCAATAACTTCTGCCTGTAGCGGAAGTCTATTGGCAAATAAAAGTAAATAATCCACCTCATTTAGACAACAATCCACCTTAAAATGCAGATAATTGGATAATTTTGCAGCATGCTTTGAGATAAGCATACCTACCTACTACCGGCAGGCAAAACTATTTACTAACCAAAAATAATTAAAAGTAAAATTATGAAGAGACTTTGTACCGCATTCCTTGCATGGATGATGATGACAACTATGTTTGGTGGAACAGTAAACGTTACAAACACATCGGGATGGTTGGAGACGGCTATGGTGCAGTGGAGCAATGTAGATGGAGCCACACGTTATGTGGTAGAGTATAGTGGTGAGGGTATACAAGGTGTCAGCGATGACCAGCTGATACGCCGATATTCTGACTACTGGCGGGCAGACATTCCTGGTCTGAAGGCTGGCACATACTCGCTTACCGTCAAAGCATACGACGAAAACAACACAGAGTTAGCGGTGTCGGCAACCAAGAGTGTTACCGTGACGGCTATCAAACGTGAGGGTTATGCTTTCACAGACGGCATCATACCTGGCGGATACAATCTTGACGGAACACCAAAGAGTGGAGCCCGCATCATATATCTTACGGCAAACACAGCCAATACCGTGACCTGCGACGTGAGTACAGGCAATAGTACAACCACATATACAGGTATTGCGAACATATTGCAAGCTTACGGGAAAGGAAAAGACAAAACACCTCTTATCATACGCATGATAGGAACGATCAAGGATAGCGACATAAATGGTCTGAAGGACAATAACTACCTTAACTTTGAAGGTAGTAACAACAGTGACCGTTCAATAGAAAACATCACTCTTGAGGGTATCGGCAATGACGCTACTCTATATGGCTATGGCATCTGCTTCAAGCGCACCAGAGGTCTGGAGATACGTAATTTGGGAATCATGCTTTTTGGCGATGATGCCATTTCTATGGATACTGACAATTACCACAATTTCATTCACAACTGTGATTTCTTCTATGGCAAGCCTGGCTCTGACGCCGACCAGGTAAAAGGTGACGGCAGCATTGACATGAAGTACCGGTCAACACTTACCACCATCTCCTACAACCACTTCTTTGACAGTGGAAAGGTAATGGGATGCGGCGGTGCCACGAAGGAAGAGACAAACCTTCTGATAACTTTCCACCATAACTGGTTTGACCATTGTGACTCACGTTGCCCCCGACTGAACCACACCACCGCACATATCTATAACAATTACTACGACGGTGTCAGCGTATATGGTATCGGCTGCACCGAGGTGTCTAACGCCTGTATTGAAGGAAACTACTTCCGAAACGTACAACGTCCGATGATGATAGCGGGACAAGGCACAGACTACATATATGCCAGCGACCCCAACAAAGGCACATTCTCCGGTCAGACTGGCGGCATGAGCAAGGCATATAACAACAAAGTGGAGGGACCTGTTGCCGTACGCCTGTTCTACCAGACAGATAATGAACAGGAGTTTGATGCCTGGCTGGTAGAGAATCGTGAAGAAAAGGTACCTGAGACTGTTTCTGCCAAGAAAGGCGGTCATGTATACGACAACTTCGACACTGCAGCCGACATGTATTCATCCGTACTCGATGATCCTGAGCAGGTGGCAACAATTGTCACCACTCTTTCCGGGCGCATGGAAGGCGGTGACCTGAAGTGGGCATTCGACAACAGCGTTGACGATACAAACCACGATCTCAACACTGGTCTGAAAGACGCTATCACATCATATACCAGCGGCCTACAGCAGATACAGGGTGAGACTACGACTCCAGGAGAAGGCGGAGGAGAAGGAGAAGGCGGAGACACCCCCACACCAAGTACAGTAACCGGCGGTGGATATGTGGTAGACCTTCAGGGCGACCCCAACTCTGGTTTCACAATAGTGGGTGACCAGAGCAATAGCAAGGGTAGCGTCACTATCGACGGTGTAGCATACAACACATGCGTGAAAATGGGATCCTCCGCATCAGTCACCTTTAGCATCTCTGAACCTATGGAGCTGACACTATACTTCGCCGCATCAGAGAACAAACGCATCAAGATAACATCAACACCAGAGACATCTATTCCCGAGATAACCATTCCTGCCGATAATATCGTAAAGGTGACTCTTCCGACGGCTGGCGTCTACACTATTAAAAGGAGCAACGGTGAGTCATATTTGTACTATATCGCCCTTTCTCCACTGACATCTACAGCCATCAGCAACACAGAGCTCACAGCCAACGATAACGTTACGAGATGGTATACCATCAGTGGCAGTCTGGTCAGCTCACCACAAAAGGGTGGTATTTACATCTGTGTAAAAGGTGAAAAACGCAGTAAAATCGTTTTTAGGTAAGTAAATAATTTGGTGCTTTCATGGAAAAGGAGTACATTTGCACTTGTCCATGAAACACCTGATAACTATAATACTAATCCTCTCTGCCATGCTCAACAAGGCACAGGCAGAGGGGATTATGCGTATATCAACGGGGTTGCTGCAAGACAAGGTTACTGGTATGGTTCAAGATTACCGAGGGTTCTTGTGGCTCTCTACCTGGGGAGGGCTGTACCGTTATGACGGTCACTCTTTCACATCATACCGTACCAGGCAAGGCGACGATAACATACTACCACAAGACCGGCTTGATGCCGTGCGTGCCGACAGACATGGCAATCTATGGACCCGCTCGTTTTACAGACCATACTGCTTCGTGGTCTCCACGTCACATTTCATAGACGTGCTGGCAGAACTGGAACACCATACGGGTCAGACATATAACGTCAGCAAGATCTTCCCGATGAAGAGCGGTAGAGTGTGGCTTCTGACGAAAGACGGCAAGGCTATATGTGTCAGCGATGACAACCCACAACACTCAGCAAAGCTTGTTTGCGAGAATGTTTTCGATATCAAAGAGGACAGCAAGGGACGAGCCTGGTTACTGACCGAACATGGTATTATGTTAGATAGAAGAAGAGTTGCATTACCACAAAAGGGGTTCCGCCATTGGATACAGAATTCTACAAACACCTTTTATATTGCCACAAACAATGGCAGAATTCTACGGCTTAGCGAAACAAAGAATGGTAGTTTCGTCATGTCATCCGTAAAATTACCTTGGTCTGTATCTGACATACTGAAAGTAGTAGGAAACACTAATGGAGAGATGGCATTCGCCACCCAGAGAAGTCTGATAGTGACGCATAAAGGACGATGGCATCAGATACCATACCCGGCACCACTTAAGAAAATCATCCGTTTGCATCTTGACAGTAAGGGGCGCTACTGGATTATATCTGAGCGACAGGGGGTGTTGCTATGCCACCCTGACAACAACAAAGCTCAACAACTAACGTCTTCTGACAATGGTAGTTATATCAACAAACATGACAGCTGGTTCTTCAGCGAGACTGCCGCTTGTTGCGGCAGTCTATCAGACAAAGTTTTATCAGTTCCCCGACACAGACGGGGAACCGCAACAAGCGGCAGAGTTCTGCTTATGTCTCAGGGTGAGGGTCTTTGCTACTATAACCCTGCCACTAACAGCCTGCACCACATTAAGGAGAAAGACGGCTCATGGCATCAGCCACAAGTAGGACGATCTTTCACTGACGCCGATGGCAACCTATGGCTTTATGACACCAATGATGCACTGGAACGTATTAGCGAGGTGCAAACACACATACAACATTTCTATGAGGATGCCGCAACCTGCTGTCTGTTTCATGACAGCAAGGGAAACACCTGGCAAGCTACGGTTAATGGTGTAGTTGCCATATATCGTCCTGACGGAAGCAAAGCAGGCTATCTTGGGAGTGATGGTCAGATAACCTCTTCACCGACAACCTTTGGTATTGCTTATGATATAGTAGAGACTACCAACGGCATACTATGGGTTGGGTGTAAGGATAAAGGGTTGGCGATGCTTAAACCCTCGAAAGACGGCAGTTTCTCTGCTACGTGGTATACTCACGATGCCGGTAATCCCTACTCGCTGTCAGCATCCGACATTTTCTCATTAGAGACAGACAACCGTGGACGTCTATGGATCGGCACTTATAGCGGCGGTCTTAATATCCTTGAAAACCCAGCCTCATCCCAAATCAAGTTTATCAATCATAAGAACACCCTTCGTGGACTACCTACAGATGAACGTTCACAAAATATCCGTTCCCTGCTCTTCACCCGTGAAGGCATTATGTGTATTGGCACTTCCAACGGTATTTTTTCTTTCAAGCCAGACAATGCCAGCATAAATAAAATCACTCCAACCCACATTAAACGCCATAACAATCATACTGGCAGTCTTTCAAATAACGAGGTTATGCAAATGTTTGAAGACAGTAAGGGTAATGTATATATCCTTTCACCCAGCTCAGGGATATGCATCGCAAAGGCATCTAAAGGACAGCTAAAAGACAGCACTGTAGTCTTTCAGCAATATAACACTACCACTGGGGCACCTTCCGACAAACCTCTTTCCATCACGGAAGACCGCTATGGCTATATTTGGATTACTTATCCAGAATCTATCGTAAAGTTCGACACTTCACGCAATACACATTATAACTTCAAGGTACGCATGGAAGGAGAGCCACGCTTCTCTTTGGCCGACTTTATCATTTACGAAGACGGTACCATGAGAATAGGAACAGAGCGCGGATATGCACTTCTGAAAACCAAGGATTTGATTCCAGATGCTTCAACACCACGTATAGCTGTCACTGAACTGATGGTAGGAACGAATAAGAGAATTTGCGACCCTGACATTTGCGATACCATTACACTCGAAAGCAACGAGAGAGATATCAGCCTCCGCCTTGCTACACTCATTATGTCTGGAAATGAACGAGTATGCTATGCCTACCGTATAGACAAAAATGGAAGAACAAATGACAATAATACCGACCAGTGGGTCATTATCGGGGAGAATCCACTTATATCATTCGCCAACCTTAATGCCGGCTATCATACTATACAGATTCGTAGTACCAACGCCTCTGGTGTGTGGTGCAATAATATAAGAACCGTCGTGCTATATGTAAAACCCACTTTCTGGGAAACGCCATGGGCCATTGCACTATATATACTATGCATAGCTTTGGCTATTGGAGCAGCGGCAAGTGTGTGGGCATATATTTACCGCCTGCGTCTTATCATGCGTACTCAAGAAGAAACCATCAAGCAACGCATGAACTTTATCAACAACGTGGAACCACAACTACGCAAGGACAAAGACGATCTTATAGAGAAGGTACGTGCCTATATCGACAAACGCATTGATGATGACACGCTTGCCATTCCAGATATTGCCGCAGAGGTGGGCATGAGTCGTGCTGCTTTTTATTCGCATTTCAAACAACTTACTGATATCACCCCTCAAGACTATCTTACACACTACCGTATTGAACATGCCAAGCAATTATTATCGCAGGGTGAGTTTACTATTTCTGAGTGTGCCTATAAGTGTGGCTTCAGCGATCCAAAGTATTTTAGTCGTGTATTTAAAAAAGCAGAAGGCATGTCACCTTCTGCATTTATAGAAAAGACCAGGAAGTAAAATATTGGATTACATCCTACCTTATTTATATATCTTTATCGTTTTAGTTGTTCCGTCGCTCATTTGGTACTGAACAATGTTCAGTCCTTTTTGAGGCTGAGTCAGAGGCATACCGTTTACATTGTAGCACCGAATCATTGAAGCGACATTTGTTCTTGTGGCTATGACACCTGTAGGCTCTGCCAATCCCGGATTACCCCGAGTATCCAACAGGTCATAGTCGAGAGTCGCCCCAGCACCTGTCTCGGAATCCTCAACGAAAGCCTTGACGAGTGTCTTGTCGAAGGCTGTAACACCGACTGCGGAACCATCGCTGTAAGGATCATAGAAATTATGGTTGCCGTAGCTTGACCTCACATCTTCCCCACCGAGCACATCGGTGATAACGATATTATAGTCTTTATAGTTTTTCTCTGTAGCATAGTTTTTCCATTCCAGAGTCTTGGAACCATCTTGAGTGTTTTTTGTGAAATCAGCATTGTTTGGCAAGTTCAGGTCAATGGCAGTCATATCACATTTCTCTTCGTAAATATTAGCAAGGTAGCCCGGACCAACAAGGTAGTGGGCACCCACGTTAGTATAGTCACAGTTGACCACATGGATATTTCCCTTACGTACTCGTGGCGTGCGCTCCATGCACCCTTCGTCAAACCAGCAATATGCAATAGTGGTGTTCAGATGTCCAATATCCTCGGTATTCTTGTCACCACTACCTATTAGCAGAGGGAAACGGTGGTCATTGGCACCACCCTTTCCGTCAGGCCAGAACGGAAGCAGATAGCGGAACCGGCACCAGGTAATGGTTACATTATCGGTACCTGTCTTTATATCAAGGCATCCGTCGACACCATCGATGAAGTCGCAATGGTCTATCCAGACGTTCTGACATGTAACGAGCTGCATGTTATCAGCAGAAGAGTTGTCGAAAGCACCTGCGCACTCCATAATAATATTACGTATTATGAGGTTCTTACACTCCTTGAAATAGAATATGCCTGAAGAGTCCTGATCGGCAGTGTGGACACGGTTGTATAGTCTTGTGCCAGGTTTACCATACAGCGTGAGGTTCTCCGCCTGTCCGATAAAGAACTTTTCTGGAACATAGATATCAGCATCAAAGTAAACAGTGCGATCCTTAATGGTTCCATTAATCTTCTTGAAGGCATTTTTCATCTCATCGAAGTTTGTGACGTGATAGACGGTGTTGGTCTGGTCACCAGTAGTACCATTACCCAAGGCTGCCCAGCCAATGGGTTCATTGGCATCAAATTCTGACAACTGCGCCCGACACTCGCTTATCACACAACTGCATAATAACACCAAAGCAAAAATGCGTTTGAAAAATAAAAGTTCTTTCATAATTGTAAATTGTAAATTAAGATTTGTTCCCCGTTGACGTTAACGTTATTACTTCAGTCGCCATGTGACACCATCCTTGGTATCCTTAACTTCAAAGCCTGCGGCAGCCAACTCGTCACGAATCAAGTCGCTCGTAGCCCAATCCTTAGATGCCTTAGCCTTAGCGCGCAAATCTAAGACCATGTCTACAACCTTGCCGAATGCCTTTTCCCTTTGGTCGTTGTTTCCCTGATACTCATTTTTCAGTCCAAGAATCTCTTCCGTAAAGAGATGCATTGTATCCGAAAGCTCTTTAAGGCAATCTTTGCAGATTGTCGCCTGATGATCCAAAAGCTTGTTAATGACACCACAAGCCTCGAAGAGATGGCTTATGACCTGCGGTGTAGCCAAGTCATCGTTCATCGCATCATAACACTTACTGCGCAAAGACTTTACAATTCTCTCTGTATCAGCATCGCATTGCTCAGAAACCGGAATACGCTCAAGGTCATTGATGGCATTCATGAGTTTCTCCAAGCCTTTCTCGCTTGCCAACAGTGCGTCGTTAGAGAAGTCAACCGTCCCACGATAATGGGCAGAAAGTATAAAGAATCGTATTGTCATTGGTGAATATGCCTTCTCCAAGCTCTCATGATTGCCAGTAAAGAACTGCTCCAGAGTTATGAAATTACCAAGCGACTTACCCATCTTTTGTCCGTTGATGGTAATCATATTATTGTGCATCCAATACTTAACCATCGGTTCACCTTGTGAGGCAACAGCCTGTGCTATCTCACACTCATGGTGTGGGAACACAAGATCCATGCCACCGCCATGTATATCGAATTTCTTGCCAAGATATTTGCGTCCCATAGCCGTACATTCGCAATGCCATCCTGGGAAGCCGTCGCTCCAAGGACTCGGCCATCGCATTATATGTTCGGGTGATGCCTTTTTCCACAATGCAAAATCTGCCTGATTATGCTTCTCCCCTACTCCGTCAAGCTCACGGCTGGCATCCTTTATATTCTCCAGGCTACGACCAGAGAGTATGCCATACTTATACTTCTTGTTGTAAGCTTCAATGTCGAAGTATATACTTCCGTTCGACTCATAGGCAAAACCATTTTCCATAATCTCCCTCACTAGCTCTTCCTGCTCTATAATATGTCCGGTAGCATGAGGCTCAATACTTGGAGGAAGAACATTCAATGCCTCCATAGCCTTGTGATAGCGGTTGGTATAATACTGTGCTATCTCCATAGGTTCCAGTTGTTCCAAACGAGCTTTCTTCGCGATCTTATCCTCGCCCTCATCGGCATCATGCTCAAGATGTCCCACATCGGTAATATTGCGTACATACCTTACCTTATATCCTAAATGCTTAAGATAACGGAAAAGCAAGTCGAAAGTTATAGCAGGACGGGCATGTCCCAGATGCGGATCACCATATACAGTAGGACCACATACATACATGCCAACATTCGGTGCGTTCAGTGGCTCGAACCGTTCTTTTCGACGAGTGAGCGTATTATAAATCAAAAGTACTTGTTCCATAATTGAAAGTTTATATTTTTTAGTTTATAGTTTCCTGTTGATATTAACGTTATTATTACTATTTAACCTGAGACGACACGGCATTCCGGTTTCCTTTCATGCTAACAAGAAAAGCCTTGGCAGAACCGAATTTAAGGAACATATCCAGCCTTATTGGAATATGATTATTATCGTCTGTAACATAGAAATGAACTATTTCCCTCCATTTATTATCCTCGTATTGCTGGTATGCAAGCTGAAGACAACGATATTTCTTTCCGTTATCAGCCTTTACTGTCGTTTTGCCTACAAATCTGAGCTGGGCAGGATCCTTGCTATCACCATCTACGATAGGAAATTTTATCACATGACCTTTTCTCCAGTTTGAAGGATCAAAAGAGCGAGCTCTAAGGAAGATGCTCAACATGTCATACACACACTCCTCATAAGTGTTGCTCTTCCAATAATGGAGCTTGTCAGTA
Source organism: uncultured Prevotella sp. (assembly GCA_905236455.1). Taxonomy (GTDB): domain Bacteria; phylum Bacteroidota; class Bacteroidia; order Bacteroidales; family Bacteroidaceae; genus Prevotella. The sequence goes on from CAJOPT010000124.1 coordinate 9,523, forward strand.
CCGAATCTATGCTGCTTTATGGCACACTTACCATTAGGGTATGAGTAAAACACCTCTTCATAAGTATAACGCTTTCCTTCCTCGGCACCTTTCCTATAATATAATGGAGCCATATCCTTAGACACATAGCAGAGCAAGGTGTCACGCATTACGAAGAAGTTGTCTGCTTTCTTGTTGCCACGAGTGGTAAGACTTGCACGAAAAGCCGGTTTACCTTGATATGTACTGCCTATAGTATACATACTTGCCGAACCAGCTTTCACCCATACAAACTTCCAGTTATAATACAGATTATAAGTAAGATACTCCCCACCGTTGAACGCAGTGTTCCTAAAAGTACATTGCGCGGATAATGTGGTCAATATCAACGTTAACATTAACGTTAACGTCAGAAATCTTTTATGTCTCATTCTCGAACTTACTATTTTATTTTCTTTACGTATTCTATTCCTAACTCTCGTGCCCTGGTATTGTTCCTGTCCATCACCTTTTTCTGAGTGTCGCCTTTCTGCTTGACAATCTCAGCAGGTTTCTGCACATTCAGTTTCTTGGCTTTAGGATTCCATGTTTGCTTATAGTCCCACTTAGCGCGACATTCTATCTTTTGCGGATAATAATATACTTCCTCTGGCTGAATGCCTTTTTCATAATCGCCTGTATCCCACTTTCCGTTCTGATTGTCATCAACAAACATCTTGACGTAATACTCTCCAGGGTTTACATAATAGAAAGTTGCGACATCACCTTCTGCCACCACTTCTTTCAAAACCCTCTCTGAGGGATCCATGAGCCATAATATCATATTCTTGCCAGACATCTCTGATATGTTGAGTATGATAGTGCAATATTTATCCTCAGAAGGAACCATAAATCCTTTCTTCTCCTTTTGCGACACATTGCCATAGATATCTATAAAAGCGGCAGAGTCAATCTCAAGACTATACTCAGTGTCTGGTTTCCACTCACTCACCAACTGATACGTCCGGGGCTTAGCCGGATGTTTTCCGAAAAGAAATTTCGTGTTATACCATGCCGTATCTACCTTTGAATAAAGATGTATCTTTGAGGTGTCCATAACCTCTAAAGGTACAGGCATGGTAATAGAAGGATTGTTATCCGGATCAACCGTTGAGGAGATGTTATAGTTTGGCTTAAGATATTCTTTTGGCATCTCAGTCTCATAGGGGTTTCCCTTCTTTTTATTCTTTTCCTGTTGCTTTTTCCACTTCTCATACTCTTCAGTCTTCGCCTTGAGACGTTTTTCATAAGGCTGTTTGGACAGAACCTCCAGAGTATCTGTTTTTGGCTGTAGCTTACCTAAGCTGTCGGTATACTCATACTTAAGCTCCATCATTAGAGTGTCCTGATTTACCAAAAGAGTGTCTTTCAGCCAATATGTTATAGTATCCTGATGTATTGACGGCTCAATGACAAAAGCATCTTTTTCGTCAAAGTTAAGACCTTTGATTTGTGGCAACTCAGGATGACCATAGCTAAAGAACAGGACGAAACGATTAGCTTCTTTTCTCTCTGACTTTATTAAGAAACGGTCGGTTTGTGGTTCTGTAAAAGCACGCAACATTACATCATCCGGAAGGAAATGTGTATAAGGTACTCTCCTGATGTCGCTGATATGTAGCGAGTCTCTCCATATAGTATCTTGGCGAGTATCCGGCCTACTGGATGTTGTATATATCTCCTTATTGAAAGCTAATTTCTCACTTTTCTGAGAAAACATGAAGTTGGCATCGGCATCCTGCAAGGCATATACTCTGTAACTACCATTGGAAACACCTTTGATAACGAAGTGTCCGCGACTGTCGGTACGTGATACGCGCATCAATGGCTCTTTCTTGAATACGGTATCGCTGAGGTTATCGTATAACCCCACCATAATACCCTTTATTGGTTCCAGATTCTCTGCTTCTAAGACATATCCAGCCACTTCCATTGTATCGATATGGTCACCTGTGGAGAAGGTGTATGTATAGTTTCCGAAAGGGTTACCTTCTGTATTATCTGATATAGCATCCGAAAAATCAATGGTATAAGTGGTATTATCCTTCAAAGAGTCTACAAGCTGTACAACTATTTTCTTGCCTTGCCACTTTATCTCTGCCTGTTCTATCTGTGGAGGTGAGATAATGACCTTTTCGGTAGGGTTCTCCAATTTTATATATTCATTGAAGTTGATTGTTATTTTCTTATTTGCAATATTAACAGACTTTTCTTGAGGAGAAGTGGAGATAATACGTGGAGGGTCATCATCATACCAACCACCGTCAGGCTGTCCCATACGGGCGCAGCTTGAAATGAAGAATGAAAAATGGAGAATGAAGAATGCTGCGCCATATAGCAGCCACCTCATTCTGTTTCTTTGGCTCTTCATCTCTTCAGTGGGAACTCCACCAACTTTTCTGGTAGCAAATTCTTCATTCTTCATTCTTCATTCTTCATTTAAAGAAAGCAATTGCTCCAGCGCAGTACGCTCATTGCTCAGACGGGGCACCTTATGCTGACCACCAAGCTTACCTTTCGATTTCAGCCAATCATTGAAAAGGTCTTTCCTTGCAGAAATAACTTCGAGGCACTGGAGTGTGACATCATGATGGCGCTTTGCCTCATAGTCACTGTTCAACTCCTGAAGTTTCGTGTCGAGAATTTTCTCAAAGTCCGCATAGCTCTTTGGGGGTGTGGCAAATTCTATCAGCCATTGATGCCTGCACTTGGCTTTTTGATCCATAAAGACTGGTGCAACAGTATATTCTCTTACCTCAGAGTTAGTTTTCTCACATGCATAAGCCAGTCCTTTCTCAGCATTGTCTTGTATCAACTCCTCGCCAAAGGCATTGATAAAATATTTTGTACGCCCGGTAATGATAAACTTATAAGGATTCAACGATGTGAAACTTATAGTGTCGCCTATCTTATAACGCCATAATCCACAAGATGTGGAAATCAGCATAGCATAATTCTTTCCTGTCTCTACACCACTTAATGGAACGATTGTAGGATTAGGCTTATCTATCTCGTCCATTGGGATAAACTCATAGAATACTCCATAGTCAAGCATCAGCATCATAGAAGGATCACTGAGGTCGTTCTGAATTCCAAAAAAGCCTTCACTTGCATTATAAGTCTCCATGTAATGCATATCAGACTTTTTTATCAGTTCCATATATTGAGACCTGTAAGGTGTAAAAGCAATGCCGCCATGGAAGAATACTTCCAAATTAGGCCATACCTCTTCCAGATGTTTTTTCCCCGACAGTTCCATTACACGTACAAGAACACTTAGCATCCACGAAGGAACACCTGAGATGTTAGTCACATTCTTGTGAATACTCTCCCGCGCAATTCTGTCACGCTTCAGTTCAAAATCTGAAAGTAATGCTGTCTTTTTACTTGGTACTCTTACCAGGTTTACAAGAGGATTGATGTTCTCAATGAGAATAGCACTTAAATCACCAACCAATGAGTTAGATACATTATAGTTGGGAGCATGGCTTCCTCCAAGTATCAGTGCCCTGCCGTCCAGAATGCGACTTCTTGGATTAGTTGTAAGATAATAAGCCACTGAGTCCTCACCACCCTGATAATGTATATTCTTCAAACCTTCCTGTGAGACTGGAATAAACTTACTTTTATCATTGGTGGTACCAGATGACTTCGCATACCACTTTACAATGCCAGGCCATAGGACATTCTTCTCACCATGACGCATCCTGTCTATATCGCCTTTCAACTCTTCATAGGTATTAACAGGTACGTTCCTTGCAAAATCCTCGTATGATTGAATATTATCGAAATGATGCTTATAACCATATTCCGTATTCCTTCCACGATCAACCAGATAATGGAACACCTCGTCTTGTAACGTTCTGCCTTCATTCTGATGACGCTCCAGCTTACGCTGACGAGTTCGGAAATATAATTTCTCAGCTATATTAGTGATACTCATTAGCACAAATTTATGAGTGCAAAGGTACTATTAAGTGATCGAAATACAAAATAAAATAGGTTATTTTATCTTTATTTACGCACTCGTTATTACGTAATTGACACAAGTACGCTTTTTACAAAGCTAAAATACCATCCGAAGTAATTAGGTAGTTTGTGGGGTTTTATCTTTTTCGGAGAATATAGAATCAATAAAATAAGGGTCTTCTTTCAACCGCTTTAAAGTGGCTTTTGCAGCAACTTGTTGACTTTCCTTTTTAGTAAAGCCTATACCATCAGCACCTTCTATTCCTGAGATAAACACATTGTAACGGAATACAGGACTTCCGCTCTCATCTGTCTTCTCTTCCAGTTCATTAAAGGTTACATCTATATGATTTTTCTGACCCCATTCCAATAGCTTTGACTTGAAATTTATCTCTTTATAGGCAATCTTGTTTATATCTATCAAATCACCAAGAATGCGATTATTAACAAATTTCATACAAGCATCATAGCCGCGGTCAAGATATAATGCACCGACAAGAGCCTCAAAAGCATTACCACCCATATAATTGTTATGGTTGTTGCCATTTTTACAACTTGACTTCACAAGTTGTATGAGCCCCATTTTATCAGCAAGCTTATTTAATGTTTCCCGTTGTACAATCTTTGAACGGGTATCAGTTAAAAATCCTTCTCTTTTCTTTGGAAAATGTTGGTAAACAATCGTACCGACAACTGACCCAAGGACAGCATCACCCAAAAATTCCAGACGCTCATTGTTCAATGCCTTGCCATTCTTATTATTATGCGAAATACTCTTGTGCATAAGAGCAAGCTTATAATATTGAATGTCGCGTGGAATAAAACCAGTGATATTGTATAAAGACAAATAAAGCTCCTTTTCTTTTCTGAAAGGGAGCCTTATTTTATCTAATATGTTATTCAGCATACTTCTTGAAAATAACACAGGCATTATGACCGCCAAAACCGAACGTGTTGCTCATGGCAGCACGTACCTCGCGCTCCTGAGCTTTGTTGAACGTAAAGTTAAGATTGTAATCCAATTCAGGATCCTCGTCACCATCCTCATGGTTGATTGTCGGAGGAACAATGTTATTCTTTACTGAAAGTACAGCAACCAAAGCCTCAACAGCACCAGCCGCACCCAACATATGACCAGTCATGGATTTTGTTGAAGAGATATTCAACTTGTAAGCTGAATCTCCAAAAACTTCCTTAATGGCTTTCACCTCTGAAATATCACCTACATGTGTTGAAGTACCATGAACATTAATATAATCAATATCCTCTGGCTTCAAACCTGCATCTTCCAGCGCATTCTTCATGACAAGCTTGGCACCCAAGCCTTCTGGATGAGAAGCGGTAATATGATAAGCGTCGGCACTTTCGCCTTCACCAACCATCTCAGCATAAATCTTAGCACCACGTGCCTTAGCATGCTCCAACTCCTCAAGAATAAGACAGCCAGCACCCTCAGCCATTACAAATCCGTCACGACTAGCACTGAATGGACGGGAAGCCTTCTCTGGCTCATCATTACGTGTTGAGAGAGCTTTCATGGCATTGAAACCACCAATACCACACTCACATACTGCTGCCTCTGCACCACCACTGACAATAATATTTGCCTTACCTAAACGGATAAGGTTAAAAGCATCGGCAATGGCATTACTTGAAGATGCGCAAGCACTTGTCGTCGTATAGTTTGGACCATGGAAGCCAAAGTGGATTGAAATATGTCCGGAAGCGATGTCTGCTATCATCTTCGGAATGAAGAAAGGACTGAACTTAGGACCATTAGCCTCATTCTTCCCATAATAAGTCACCTCCTCCTGAAAGGTCTTGATACCACCTATACCTACTCCATATACTACTCCTATACGGTTAAGGTCTTCCTTTTCCAAATCCAATCCAGCATCCTTAACACCCTGAATGGCTGAAATCATTGCCAACTGAGTATAACGGTCAAGCTTACGGGATTCTTTACGGTCAATATATTCGTTGATGTCAAGATCCTTCACCTCACAAGCGAAATGAGTCTTGAAGAGAGATGAGTCGAAACTTTTTATAGGAGCTGCACCACTCTTACCGGCAACAAGACTTTTCCATGTCTCTTCCGGTGTGTTACCTACTGGTGTGACAGCACCAAGTCCAGTTACAACTACTCTTTTTAATTCCATATATTAAATGAAAAATAAAAAATAAAGAACGAAGAATATTTGTACGGATACAAAAGTGAAGAATGAAGAACTTACCTACCACACCAATGGCGGCAGCAAATTCTTCATTCTTCATTCTTTGTTCTTCATTCAGAAAACTTTATTTAGCAATTCTCCTCGATGTATGCAATAGCATCACCAACAGTACCAATCTTCTCTGCCTTGTCATCTGGAATTGAAATACCAAACTCTTTCTCGAATTCCATGATCAACTCTACTGTATCAAGTGAGTCAGCACCAAGATCATTAGTGAAACTTGCCTCTGGCTTTACTTCTGCTTCATCAACACCAAGTTTGTCTACAATAATTGCCTTTACTTTGCTTTCAATTTCTGACATAATACTTAAATTTAAAATGATTATTAATAATTTTCAATTTAAAAATCGCATTCAACTAAACCTTGTTACAGGCTAATTTCTTTCAATCGCTTCGCTTTGTGAAAGCGTACTAAAGAAACGATTTTCTAACAGTTAAACGTGATTGACTTGTTCAAAATCGGTTGCAAAGGAACAAATTAATATTTAAATGTGCAAATATTTTTTTGTAAATTTCTAACCAATCTGCACAAACCACCTACTATTGTGCAAAAAAAATGGTGTCTTTTATTTTGTACTTCCACTAAATTGAATTATATTTGCAAAATAAAATCAATCAATTACCAAAAATGACATTTACAGAACACTGCAATGATATTTTCAACAAGGCAATCTGCGATTATCATATCAAGGATGATGTTGACACACCTATAAATAATCCATACGACAGGGACTCCATTGAAAACAGATTATATCTTAAATGCTGGATTGATACAGTACAGTGGCATTATGAGGATATAATAAGGGATCCACACATCGACCCTATTGAAGCTTTGAACCTAAAACGCCGTATAGACCGTTCAAACCAAGACCGTACTGATTTGGTTGAACAGATAGATTCATATTTCCTTCATAAATTCAGTGATATAAAGACACTGTCTGACGCAACTATCAATACAGAAAGTCCAGCATGGGCAATAGACAGGTTATCAATTCTTGCATTAAAAATTTATCACATGCGAGAACAAGTAGAGCGAGACGATACCTCTGAGGAACATCGTAAGAGGTGTCAGGATAAACTGAGTGTATTGTTGGAGCAACAAGTAGACTTAAGTACAGCTATACAGCAGCTTTTGGATGATATTGAGGCAGGACGTAAGTATATGAAGGTATATCGTCAAATGAAGATGTATAATGATCCTACCACAAATCCAATCCTGTATAAGAAAAGTTAGTAAAAGTAAGACACAAGTCAAGCTAAAATAGTATAATACCTTGAAAACCGAACACATATTAATAATGCGCTTCTCAGCCATTGGTGATGTAGCTATGACTGTTCCCGTTGTGGCATCATTGGCTAAGCAGTATCCAAATGTTAGGATTACTGTGCTTAGTAAGTCTTTTGCCAAGGTCTTCTTTGAAAATCTTTCACCGAATGTCGGGTTTATGGAAGTAGACTTCGACGGTGAAAACAAAGGTATTCATGGTTTGAACGTATTATATAGAAGATTAGCCGCAAAGCATTTTACTGCAATAGCAGACCTACATGATGTGCTTCGTACAAAGTATCTTCGCCTACGTTTCAATCTTGACCGATATCGTGTAATGCATATTGACAAACACCATAAAGACAGGAAGAAGCTTACTGCCAAAAAGAATAAAATACTGAGACAGCTACCATCCTCATTTGAAAACTATGCTGACGTATTTAAAAAGTTAGGCTACCCTATTACATTAGACTTTAAGTCAATATATTCACCACTTGGCGGTAACCTCCGTCAGCTACCTCCCGTAATAGGTGAGAAAAAAGGTTTCCAACAATGGATAGGTATTGCACCTTTTGCTGCCCATCAAGGAAAAATATATCCTATTGATAAGATGGAAAAGGTAATAGAGATGATTACGACCCTACATCCCAACTGGCGAATATTTCTATTTGGTGGCGGCAGGAACGAAATATCAATAATGTCAGAATGGGAGAAAAAGTATAAACAGTGCATTTGCGTGTCTGAGTATCTCTCAGGATTATCACAAGAGCTTATTCTTATGAGCCACCTTAATGTTATGGTATCAATGGACAGTGCAAATATGCATCTTGCATCACTTACAGGTATACCAGTGATAAGTATATGGGGTGCCACTCATCCTTATACTGGTTTTATGGGATGGAATCAAAATGAACAAAACATAATACAAGTTTCTCTTTCATGTCGTCCATGTAGTATATACGGAAAGAAGCCATGCTATATCAATAAGAATATGGAATGCATGCATCGTATCACTCCAAAGATGATTATGGATAAGATAGATAATGTTATTCAAAATATTAACAATTAAAAAAGCAACAAGATGAAAAAGTATGTTTGTGATACTTGTGGGTATGTATATGACCCTGAAGTAGGAGATCCCGACAATGGTATTGAACCAGGAACAGCATTTGAAAATCTTCCAGATGATTGGGTTTGCCCTATATGTGGTGTAGGTAAGGAAGACTTTTCTGAAGAATAAGAAAGAAAATATTCCTGTTGATAAGTCAGTTTATAACCTTGTGGAAAACTATTTAAATATTCACAAGGTTATATTTTTTATCATGTTTTTGTGTAAAGCTCCGCTATTATTCAATAGTTTTAATTAAGTTTTCAACTATTTTTCATCGAAAAAAGATATAAACTTATTAACTTTGCAGTCATCAAAAGAAATTGTGGATAAATTACATTATATGCTGATTATCAATGATTAATTATTCAAAGATGCTGTTTATATATAGTAAACTACATGTTTATAAATAATAAACCAAAGCTATTTAAAAAAAATTATGCACTTTTCAACATGACATCATACAAAAAATATTTCTTTTAAGAATTTAAAAATAAAAATATATATAATAATATGGTAAAGAAATCGTGGATAGAAAAAGGTTATATTGATGAGGAAGTAGATAAGTCTCTTGATTTGAAAAAAGAGATTAGAAAGCTTTGTAATGAAAAAGATGCTATTATACTCGCGCATTACTATACTATTGGTGATATTCAGGATATAGCCGATTTTGTAGGTGACTCTCTTGCCTTAGCGAGAAAGGCGTCAGAAACCAACGCAAAGGTAATGGTGATGTGTGGTGTACACTTCATGGCAGAGACTTGTAAGATATTGTCACCAGACAAATTAGTTCTTACTCCAGACTTGAATGCCGGTTGTTCATTAGCGGATTCTTGTAAGGCAGAAGACTTGAAGAAGTTTAAAGATGAGCATCCTGGTTATGAGGTAGTGAGCTATGTAAATACTACTGCTGCTGTGAAAGCTCTCACCGATGTCGTTGTAACCAGTGGTAATGCTAAGAAAGTAATTGATTCTTTTCCGGAAGATACGAAACTTATATTCGGTCCTGACTATAATTTAGGTAACTATATCAATTCTGTTACTGGCAGAAATATGTTATTATGGAATGGAGGATGTCATGTTCATGAGCGTTTTTCTGTAGAGAAAATCCTTGAGCTAAAGAAAGAGCATCCTGATGCTGTTATAATGGCTCATTTGGAATGTAAGGGTCCTGTATTGGCATTGGCAGATGTTAAAGGCAGTACCGCCACAATGCTCAAGTATGCTCAAGATCATGATGAGATAAAAGAGTTTATAGTTGCCACAGAAGCCGGTATTCTTCATGAAATGGAACGCACTTGTACAGATAAGAAGTTCTATCCAGTACCACCAGAGATATCTGAAGGTGGTATAGGATGTTCATGTAATGAATGTGAGTATATGAAGATGAACTCTCTTGAGAAGATATACAATACATTAAAGTATGAGTGGCCTTCAGTTGAAATTGATCCTGACATTCAAAAAGAGGCTGTTAAGCCTATTGAGCGAATGCTTTCTTTAAGCTGATATACAATTAAGTATTAAAGATATATTAGCCGTATAATAGATTACGATTATACGGCTAATTTTTTTGATTTACCTACGATAAAAGGAAAATATCTATATATTATCCACGTTATGGCTGTCGTAAGTGCATACACTATTATAAAAGCTAAAACGATAAGCAGATAGTTTCCATTATATGGAATTATAATATTAAATATTTTTCCTACTATGACAGGAATACCTCCACAGATGAAATAATAAACTAATGAGTGGGAACCTGTCCAATTAATTGTTTTTATTACTTTCAGTCGCCATTCTACGGGTTGGCGAGCTATGTTCGGGAAACCATAGCCTTTCGCTATTTGAATGAGTATTATTATTGACAATATACAATCTGATAAAAATAATGGTATATTGGAAATAATAAATGGAACCATATTCATCTGATATTCATTATCACCATATATATATATCTTGATAATAATAAATAAGATAATTAAAGGTATTATATATAATAATGTGTTTAAATGGAAGTACTTCTCATATTTATGATATATATATCCCAAATAAAGAAATATCAATATAAACAATGCACTTTGCCAATTCCATTGATTAGGGATATTTTCAGTAGAGATAATGTGGTATTTATTATTGAAAACAAAAGAAACTATAAATAACGATATACACACTATTGATAAAGGAATTGTTTTTCCTTTTGTCTTCCATAATATAAATGAAAATAGAAACTCTGTTACAATTAATGTAGAGACAAACCATGAAGCATCTCCAGTGAGTATTTTCATAAAGGTGTCAGCAATGTCAGCATCATGGACGACAGCTTTTGGAAAAGCAAATATAAGTGTAAAAATAAAATATGGTAGTAGGAGATACCTGATTATTGAGATTAATTTTCTTCGTAGATTAAATGTTTGGTGTTCCTTTAGGAAAAGATAGCCTGAAAGAAAGAAAAACATAGTCAATGCATTTGGTATATATATATTATAAGGTATAATGTCTTCACCATTATAGTGCATCTCTGTGTGGAAAAGCAATATCATAAGCATACATATTCCACGCAGAAAATCAATCCATTGTTTTCTTTCAGTCGCTTCGCTTTGTGAAAGCGTACTAAAGAAACGATTACTTTCAAGTGCTTTGCGGTTACTTAATTTATCACTGCTATCTTGCATACTGTTCCACTATCACCTGTCTGTGTGGCTGTCTGAACCATATAGATACCACTGGCAACCCTCTTTCCATTAAGGTCATTGCCATCCCATGTAAATGATCCGCCTGTGCTCTTTCCTTTTGCCACTAATATACCATTTGAAGTGACTATCTTTATATCAGCGTTATATGAAAGTCCTGTAATTGTAATCAAGCCTGTATAATCTGGTCTAACAGGATTAGGATAGGCATATACATTGTCTTTTGTCATCTCATCGTTGGTAGCTGTGGCATCGCTCATATATGAGCATAGTCCCTTGTCAGTACCGAAAAACACCTCACCGGTTTTATCATTCATTGCAACAGACAATACATTGTCTGAAAGCAGTTTACTGTTGGCTGCAGTGAAATGCTTTACCTGTGTAATGTTATCTTCACTAATAAGGTATACTCCGAGATTGTCTGTTCCAAACCACTTGCGTCCTGCCCCGTCAATTGTCATACATGAAATATTTACTCCTGACAACAAATAGTCAGCGAAGTTAGTACCATCATTGCGTGGTACTTTTACCTGCATGAATACAGCTTCCGTAGGTTCAGTGTTAATATTCTCGTTGTCGAGATACAATGGTCCTACATCTGTTCCTATCCATATATTTCCAGACAAATCCTCAGCAACACATCTTACAAATCGCACCGTTAATGTTGCCCCATCTTCATTTGTAAACCTGCTATATACCTTAAATGAATCAGTAGAAGGATTATAACATATCAATGCCGGTAATCCCCAATGGTTATTTACAAACCATATTCGTTTCTTGCTATCGATAATGATGTCTTCCATCATAAACAAACTTCTTCCATCACTCATCAATGCCTCCTTATGATGCGACTCCCACTGATAATCGGGATAATAGCCGGACATTTTAAATAAAGAGCTATTTGGAGTATAGCAGTTGGTACACCATAAGTTACCTTCATCATCGTACTTCACACCCATTGTCAATGTATAGTCGATAGTTGTGGCATTGACTAATGGTGAGTTATTTGGATTATATGATGCTATGAATTTTCCGTTTATAAACTCAAACAGACCTGACTTGGCACCTACGAAGACATGATTGTCATTCTTAGGGTCTACGTCTAATGTTACCGCACATAAATAATGATGACCATTGTCTAATTTTTCATTGAAATTATTTTCATATATTTGCCACTCATTATCTTTAAGTACCTGTACTATACCAGGCTTTTGTGAATCTTCTGATGCGCTGAATCCTCCTCCTGTTGTATATAATTTACCATTATGGTATTTCATAAAAGTGAATAGGTTATATTCAGGTCCTCCAGGATTCAGCTTATTAGCCAAAGCAAGTAATTCCGGATCAATTGTTTTATTAATAGCCTGGTATTCCCCTACCCTATTCCAGTTACTTTTATCCAGAAGGTTGTCATTCATATATGCTCTGTAAAGTCCGTTGGTGCTTGATGCCGCATAGATATATCCATTCTCAACATAACAATAGTCAACCTTAAATCCTAACTGATATGTCTCACTTATCTCTACTTTGTCAACATTGACCTTAACTATTCCAAATCCTGTTGACATAAAGACAAAATTCTGGTAGTTATACATGTGATAGATTGTTTTGTCTTCAGTCATTGATTTATTATAGTAATCAGATATATTTTCAATATTATCTTTTTGGTCTAATAAGTCTATGTTATAGTTATTGTATATAATAATCAACTTCTTAACCTTATCGTTCCAAATGATATTACTTATGCCACAATCCGACAGAATATCTACTTTATCGTATGTCTGTATACTTTGGTCATGAGTATTATATGAATAAAGATTATCTGATGCGAGGATATATAAAATATCACCACCTTTCTCAATTGCTGTGATATCATGATATGCCATATATGCTTTCCATGTACCTACGCCTTTTGCGGAGGTACATATAGAACATTGTTTAAGGACAGTCGCCATAGGCGATTGTCCTATGCCTGTGGCGGTACATATAGAACTTGGCAATTGATAATTGGCAATTGATAATTGCATACATGGTAAGACCAAGCTTAATAAAAGTGTGCTCAATATCTTTCTCATATAATTATATATTTTTTATTTTTCCTTCAAGTATTCTGCCAGCTTTCTGACGGCACGCGCACGATGTGATATACTGTTCTTTATGTCAATACCTAATTGTGCAAACGACTGGTTATATCCTTCGGGTACAAATATAGGATCATATCCGAAACCTTCAGTGCCATGACGCTCATATGCTATTTGTCCTTCAACTATTCCCTCAAACTGGTGTTTCTTCCAAATGTTTGTACAACCACATGGACATACTTCTTTTTTCTCCAAGAATGCGATAACAGTACGAAAACGCGCCTTACGGTTGGTGTTATTTCCTAATTTATTCAATAGCTTTTCCATGTTTGCATCTGAGTCATGGTCAGTATTATCTGCATAACGCGCACTATGAACACCAGGTTCGCCATTAAGGGCATCAACCTCCAATCCGGTATCATCAGCAAAGCAACTTAATCCGTATTTGTTTCGTATGTATTCTGCCTTTTGCCAAGCATTTTCCTCCAAAGTGTCACCTGTCTCAGGAATATCTTCATGACATCCAATGTCATTGAGAGATACTATATTGAATCTATCTCCTAATATATTTCTGATTTCATCTAATTTATGCTGATTGTTGGTTGCAAATACTATATCCATATTTTTATTGTTTTTCTACCTCTGATTTTGGTATCTTTACTTTCATCTCGTCAAATCCCTCACCATAGACACCGATAACAGAACTCTGGCTTACAAAAGCGTTAGGATCGATCATTTTAATAAGACGGAACATGTATTGGCTCTCTCTCTTCTTTGCAAGAATACACAGCACCTTCATTCTTTGTCCGGTGTACCATCCATGACCGTCAAGTATTGTTACTCCATGATTCATTTGTGTGCCGATGGCATTGGCTATCTCTTGATATTTTTTCGAGAATATCATGAATTGTACGGACTCACGACGGGCATTCATGACATAATCGAGTATGAAGTTTTCTATAACCATTGTGCAGAGACCGAACACTACCTTGTATACTCTGTCGAGCCATCCGCCGAACTCAGGTATGAATAAACATGATCCGATGATTACCAGATCTACAAATATCAAAACCGTTCCAAGCGACATGTTGTAGTATTTGTTTACACAGGCGGCAATAATATCTGTTCCTCCTGTAGAGCCATTATTTAGGAATACTATTGCCAATGCTGTTCCTGTGAGGCAGCATCCAATAATAAGTGACATGAAGTTCTGACCTGGACCAAGGATCTGTATCAACTCTCCTTTCTCATTAGTTATCATTTCCTGTGCAAAGGCGAGAAGTACTGAAAGCATAAGAATGGCATAGACAGTCTTCACCATGAACTGCCATCCTAATATCTTCAATGCCATCACCAACAAGATAAAGTTGATAATAAAGTATGGATAGGCTACAGGAATACCAGTGGCAAAGTATATAATGGCTCCCATACCTGTCACACCACCAGTAACGATACCGTATGGTAAAAGGAATATAGTCCAACCAAAAGCATACAAGAGAAGACCAAGGGTTATGAAAACATAATCCTTGACCTCTCTCAATATAATCTGATGATTAATTGTCATAAGACACTTTTTTATTTTTTCAATACGATATTAACGATTTTCTTAGGAACAATGATTACTTTCAACACTTGCATGCCTTCAAGGTACTTGGCTGACTTTTCATCCTCAAGCACAGCTTTCTGTATATCATCATTTGAGGCATCTGTAGGGAATGTTTTCTGGAAACGTGCCTTTCCGTTGAATGATACGGTGAGTTGTATCTCATCTTCTGTGAGGTATTGCTCATCCCATGCAGGCCATTCGCTGTCGCATACGCTTCCGTCGCCTACCTGTAGCATTTCCCAGAGTTCTTCTGCGATATGTGGAGCGAAAGGTGTGATAAGTCTTACCAGTGTAGACATAATATCATAGTTAGTACATTTCAACTGTGATAGTTCATTCACACAGATCATAAAGGCAGCGATGGAGGTGTTGTATGAGAAAGCCTCAATGTCTTGAGACACTTTCTTAATAAGCTTATGCAAGCTCTTAAGCTCATCTTTTGTAGGCTTTCCATGCTCTGCATCCTTGTTGTCGCAGACATTACTTACCAGATTCCAGAATTTCTTAAGGAAGCGGTGACATCCATCAATACCATTTGTGTCCCATGGCTTGCTTTGCTCAACAGGACCAAGGAACATCTCGTAAAGGCGAAGAGTGTCGGCACCGTATTTTTCAACGATCATATCAGGGTTGACAACATTGAACATAGATTTCGACATCTTTTCTATTGCCCATCCACAAATATACTTTCCTTCTTCAAGGATAAACTCAGCGTTGTTGTATTCAGGACGCCATGCCTTAAATGCCTCTATGTCGAGTACATCATTAGTTACTATATTCACGTCAACATGGATTGGAGTGACATCATGGTAGTTTTTCCTTAAGTTAAAGCTTACAAACTTACCTTTGTCATTGCCTTCATCATTGATGCGGTATACAAAGTTACTGCGTCCTTGAATCATACCTTGGTTTACAAGTTTCTGGAAAGGTTCTTCCTTGCAGCTTACACCATAGTCGAAAAGGAACTTGTTCCAGAAGCGGCTATAGATAAGATGACCTGTGGCATGCTCTGTACCGCCAACATATAAGTCTACATTCTGCCAATACTTGTCAGCAGTCTCAGATACCAATGCCTGGTCGTTATGAGGATCCATGTATCGCAAGTAATATGCCGATGAACCTGCAAAGCCTGGCATGGTATTCAATTCCAGTGGGAAGATAGTAGTGTTATTGACAGTACTACGGTCGACAACTTGTCGTTTCTCAGTGTCCCAAGCCCAAACCTTGGCACGTCCCAATGGAGGCTCACCAGTCTCCGTAGGCTCGTATTTGTCTATCTCAGGCAGTTCCAGTGGCAGGCATTCCTCAGGTATCATATAAGGCATATTATCCTTGTAGTATACAGGGAATGGCTCACCCCAATATCTCTGTCTTGAGAAAATAGCGTCACGAAGTCGGTAGTTTACTTTTATCCGTCCCAGTCCTTGCTCCTCAACATATTTCTTTGTTGCTGCTATCGCCTCTTTCACCGTAAGACCGTTGAGGCTGAACTTTTCGGAAGATGAGTTACAAACGATACCTTCTTTGGCATCATAGCTTTCCTCGCTGATATCAGCACCTTCAATCAATGGTATGATAGGTAGGTTGAAATGTTTCGCAAAGGCATAGTCACGGCTGTCGTGTGCTGGTACTGCCATGATGGCTCCTGTACCATAGCCAGCCAACACATAATCACTTACCCAGATAGGAATCTTCTCATCAGTAAATGGGTTGATGGCGTATGAGCCGGTAAACACTCCTGTAACCTTACGGTCGGCGATACGCTCACGCTCGGTACGTCTCTTTGTGGCTGACAGGTAGTCTTCAACTTCTTTCTTTTGTTCGGCTGTAGTGACTTTTTCCACATACTCGCTCTCTGGAGCCAATACCATGAACGTCACACCGAACATTGTATCAGCACGGGTGGTGAAGATGGTAAAGTGAACATCGCTGTCTGCTACTGCAAACTCAACCTCAGCACCTTCTGAACGACCAATCCAGTTGCGTTGTGTCTCTTTTAATGAGTCTGTCCACTCAATCGTGTCAAGTCCGTCAAGAAGGCGTTGTGCATATGCTGATACGCGGAGACACCATTGACGCATCTTCTTCTGTACTACAGGGAATCCGCCACGCACACTCACTCCATCCACTACCTCATCGTTGGCAAGTACTGTACCAAGACCGGCGCACCAGTTTACCATCGTCTCACCCAAATAGGCAATACGATAGTTCATAAGAACCTCCTGTCTTTTCTGCTCATCCCAACTGTTCCACTCATCAGCTGTAAACGTCAGTTCTTCAGAACATGCCACATCAAGGTTTTCTGTTCCTTTCTCTGAGAAATGCTCAATAAGTTTGTCTATTGATTGTGCGCTCTGGCATTTGTTGCAATAGAATGAGTTGAACATTTTCTGGAATGCCCATTGAGTCCAGTGATAGTAACCTGGCTCACAAGTGCGTACCTCTCTGTCCCAGTCGAAACAGAATCCTATCTTGTCTAACTGCTCTCTATAGCGGTTGATGTTTTCTGTGGTGGTCTTCTCAGGGTGTTGTCCTGTTTGAATCGCATATTGCTCGGCAGGCAAACCGTATGCGTCATATCCCATTGGGTTTAAGACGTTGAAACCCTGCTGTCGTTTATACCGGGCATAGATGTCACTGGCGATATATCCTAAAGGATGTCCTACATGTAATCCTGCTCCGGACGGATATGGGAACATGTTCAGCACATAGAACTTCTTTTTGTTAGTATCTTCCTTTACTTGATAGGTTTTCATTTCAACCCATCGTTTCTGCCACTTCTTCTCAATCTCTCTGAAATTGTATTCCATATATTTTTTATTTATTATTCTTTATCAAATAGCTTGTTTTATATCGGCAAGAGTTATCTCTGTCAACTCCTCAGTGTCTAAGTTAGATTTCTTTGATACTCGGTTTGCTTGACACTGTATGGTCTTTTCGAAGACATTACGAATATAACGGGCATTACCAAAGTTACGGTCCTTATGTGCCACAACGTAGTCCAATTGGCTTCGCAAATATTGAGCAGCTTCTTTGGTAATAGTATATTCGTTCTTCTTCAAGTACATTCTGAAGATCTTGTACAACTCGTCAGGATTGTAGTCTGGGAAGTTGATATATTTGTTGAAACGCGACTGTAATCCCGGGTTAGTGTCTATGAACTTCTTCATCTCGTTAGTATAGCCGGCAACGATAACCACAAGTCTGTCACGGTCGTCTTCCATACGTTTTAAAAGGGTAGCGACAGCCTCAGCACCATAGTCGGATGACGCATCACTCTGTGTCAAGGCGTATGCCTCATCAATAAACAAAACACCGTTAAGAGCTGAGTCACAAGCAGCATTGACTCTTGGAGCCGTCTGCCCTACATACTTTCCAATAAGTCCTGAACGGTCTGTCTCTACAAGGTGTCCTTTCTTTAAGATTCCTAAGTCCTTGTAGATACGGGCTACGATACGGGCTACGGTCGTCTTACCAGTACCCGGACTTCCGGTAAATACCAAATGATATGACAACTTTGGAGTTTTCAGCCCTTTCTCCTCACGCATCTTCTGTACTTTTACATAATTGGCGAGGGAGCGTACTTCTTGTTTTACTGACTCGAGACCGATAAGCTCGTCAAGCTCCTTATACGGATCTCCTTCTAACGCATCCTTCACTTTGGTGCTGTCTACCTTGTCATTCAACCCGGTGTCATCACCCTTAATACCTTCTGATTTGTCTCCACCATTCAAGAATGACTTGTCTACGTTCTCTTTCTTGTCATCATCGTCATCATCAAGCCCAACAGCGGCGGTAAGGATACCCATCATGATGAAAGCACCGATGATGATGGCACCGATGATAATAAAATAATTGTTTGAATTTTTGTTTGTCATATATAATTATCAATTATCAATTTTCAATTTCCATCCTACATATAGCATGTATGGTATAGCATAACAGGCAATATCGCCCCAGTCGAATGTTCCTGGTATAACACCCATATATTGCAACAACTCTGAGACAACTCCCACTAACGGGATTATGCTCGTCCACAGAAGGTAGGAGTGCTTCTCCATGCCACTGCTATTCTTTCCGAAAACGGTCATCAGACTGTCGATGGATAGAATATATGCGGCAGACCAAAGACCATTAGGCAGACAATACACCACAAAGTCAGGCAGGGTGATGTATGTCAGATTATCCCGGCAGTTGTCTATTATGGGCATCATACCCAACTCTTCTGCTACGGAAAACAAAAGCAATGTCTTCGGACGGAAGAACAAGTAAAGCATTCCACCGATGAGCAGTAAGAGTATGCTGAAGCCGAATAGTATCTTTTGCCTCATTGTATTGCATACATTGTTTTATCAGACACCCGACACAGACGGGTGTCTTACGAGTGCAAAGGTACGATTAAGTGAGCACAATACAAAATAAAAAGTAATTTTTATTTTTATAGTCGAGCGTAAGTACCTTCTGTAAAGGTACGATTAAGTGAGCACAATACAAAATAAAAAGTATAAAAACCATCGCGTCATATTGTTTTTTTGTATATCTTTGCAACATGTATGGAACGATACAAAGACAAGTAGGAATATTCTCCGTCATGCATTTCCTTGTTGACGGATTGTGTTTGTGCTGCCTTTATCTGGCAGTATCAGTTTATAGTATTCCGAAATTCATAAGTATCTTCCTTACTTACAACATACTTGCTTTTTTATCTCAGCCACTGACAGGTATGTGGGTAGATTCTATGAGACATAAGCACTGGATGTTGCTAATGTCTGTTATTATGCTTACTCTTGCAGTTGCCATAACATCGATTTATGAGTTATATGGTGCGAATTCATCGCTATATGTCTTTATTATCGCATCATTGTTGGGTATCGGTAACTCTTTCTTTCATGTTTGGGGAGGAAAGTTGACGGCGGTGAAGACAAATAACGATATCAGGGCATTGGGGGTTTTTGTGTCTACAGGTGCCATGGGACTGGCAGTCGCCATGGTGCTTTGCTCTTGGCAACTGCTATATCTTATGCTTCTGGCACTCTCTTTACTGGCAGTGCTTTATATTATGATGGCAAAAGACTTGGAAACGGCTGCCACGCAAATAGAAAATACCAAATATACGAAACTCGAAACTCTATTCCCTACCCTGCCCCTCATGCCGCACTCGATGCGGTATCTCCCAAAGACCATTCATATTGTAATATGCTTGGCAATGGTGATAATTATGGCAGTAGTTTTGTTTCGGTCGTTCATAGCCGAGAGTTTCTCATCGGGGATAGTTAAAAGTAATACCATGATACTGGCGATAGGAGCCGCGGCAATGCTTGGGAAGGTCACAGGCGGCTGGCTCACACAAAAGTTTGGTATTGTAAAGGCTATGGTGTCAGTACTGTTCATTGTGTTAATGTGTCTTTTGGCAAAAAGCTCCAATATCGCAATATTGCTGACAGGATTGTTTATGATTAACTGTACTATGCCGGTCACATTATATCTTGCGAATATACTGTTAAGAGGCAGGGAGGGTCTTGCCTTCGGATTACTTGCCGCTGCTCTCATTCCAGGTTATGTGATGGCGGTGCTATAGTTGGAATTAAACTAATTTGAGTATAAAGGAGTCAAAAAAATATAGAAGTTTATGTTATTGCCACTGTTGATATTGCCACTTGTGATGACTATACTCATAGAGCTTGGAGTATTGTTGTTGCTGCGTGAGAGGAGAAAGAAAATTCTCATCTCATCGGTGGTGGTTAATATTCTCACCAACATACCAATGAACTTGTATATTGCCTTTCTGCAAGAGGAATTTTATGAGGTTCTAATTGCCGAGGCGGTGGTGGTTATTGTGGAGACAATATGGTACTTCCTGTTTGTAAAGAACATCAGACAGGCTTTCGTATATGGATTCTTATGTAATGCCATCAGCATGCTTACTGGAATTCTGATAGAGCTGATATATATCCTATTGAGTGGACAGAGCATTATTTACTAACTAAAAAAATTATAATTATGTTTAGAGTATTAGATGTAATAATACCAGGTCAGCCGTATAGACCGCATAGAAGACCTGATTTGATTGAGGAAATTATCGATACTATCAAGCCGCAGGAGATAACCGACACGGTTGCCGTTGACGACACTGTTACTGACACCATCAGCTCTGCACAGGCTATGGCGGCAAATGCAGGAACGGGTGGAGATGACAATACCATACTTATGTGGTCAATATTCGCTGTGCTGTTTGCTCTTGCCATGTGTCTGTATTTTGTTTACAAATACAGAAAGCATACACTGGCGTATTGAGAATAATTTCGATTAAGGGAGGACAGGCAATACACATATAGTATTCTGCCTGCCCTCCACCTTGAGATCCTGCTCATCGGAATTTGCAAGTCCGACCAAGCGTTTGCTAAAAACTAATTTTAAAAAAACGTATTTTTGCGTCACGCGTCACACTTTGGGGCAGAGTTTAAAGGAGGTCCCGCATCAAG
>CAJOPT010000125.1 GCA_905236455.1 uncultured Prevotella sp.
AAAGAAGAGCAAATATAGAACTTATGCGCCTGGTGAGCAAGCTTTACCATACGGTTCTAAAGGTTGTCGCAGACCGGGTAAGGAGTAAGGCGAGGTTTGTGCTTCCTTTATAAAGTAAGTTCAGGCTTCCCTTTTAGGAATAGACAATAAACTTTATAATTGTTATGATAATAAAAATACATTTCAAAATGATGCTCCTCATGGCAGTAATGCTGATAGGAGTGTGTTCAGTGGGTGCGAGTGAAACTGTGACTTACACTCTTATCACTAAGACTACTGTCAGTACGACAGGTACTGCACCAGCTGGCTCCAGTGCAACATTCTCTCAAACGTATAGTACTCTTGCAATGATGACCTCTGGTAATAGTCAGACCCTTTCTTTAAGTGGCTATAATGGCTATAAGATAACCAATATTACACTTAGTATGAAGTCAAACCAATCAAGTGGTGCTGGTAAACTTTCTTATTCTACTGATGGCGGAACTAATTATACCTACATTATAGGATCTTCATCTGGTGGTGTTGCTTTCAATGAGGATAGTTGGAAAGGTGCATGGAGTACCTCTTTTGTTGACATATCTAAAAATGTGGAAATAGAACCAACTTCAGATTCAAATTTTATCATTAAGATAGCTGCAACTGATAATTCGCTTTATTGTGAATCGTATAGACTTACGTATGAAAAGGTTCCTTCTCCTTTTTTAAGTGTAGATAATGTTGACATTTCATACAATGCAACGGGTGGCAGCATCGCCTTCACGGTAAGCGACCCTGTGACTGGTGGCGTGATGTCAGCATCGACGAATGACAGCTGGATTAGCCTCGGCGGTGAGACCTCCAGTCCGATTTCGTTCACCTGCGATGCCAACAGCGGAACGACATCCCGCACGGCTACGGTGACGCTGACATACACCTACGATACCAATAAGACAGTGACCACCGATGTGACTATCACTCAGGCTGCTGCCCCCGTGCCCACCCATACTCTCACTGTCAATGCTACCAACGGTAGTGCAGAGATTACTGGTAAGACACTGGATAGCAACGGAAAATGCGAAATTGCCGAGGGCTCCAGTGTTACTGCTAATGCAACTCCTGCTGAGCACTACACATTTACGAGCTGGACAGCTACAGGCGTGACGCTTGAAGATGCTACTGTCAATCCTTTGATATTTACCATGCCCAAGAATACTGTGACGCTGACCGCCAACTTCACTGAGGACGAGAAGCATGACGTGACATTCTCTATCAATGGCAATAGAACTAAAGAAAAGGTCTATGAGGGCGAGACAATCACATTCCCTGCCGATCCCACAAGCATAAATGGTTATGCTTTTGTAGGCTGGAGTGAGAGCGAGGTGACTGACGGCAATGCACCGACCCTTATATCAACAGCCACCATGGACAATGCCGACAAAATCTTCTATGCCGTCTATGCTATTCGTACACCGGGAGAAGCAAAGACGTATACCGATGTGCTTAATTATAGATTTATTGGAGTAACAGGAACAGCCTATACAGGGTGGGAAAACAAAAAATCCAACTCTTCGGCCGTTTATGCAGGAAAGAGTTCAGGTGGTTACGGTGCCATCCAGATGAACGACATTAGTCCATCAGGAATTGTGAGCACAGCGTCTGGTGGTAAGGTTGTGAAAGTAGCGTTAGAATGGAATTCTAGCACTGCCAAAGGCAGAATTATTGACATCTATGGAAGCAATACTGCTTATTCTGGGTCTTCCAATCTTTACAACGTTAGCGACCGAGGTGAAAAGTTGGGAAGCCTTGTCAAGGGCAGCACCGAGCTGACCATCGAAGGCAGCTACGAATACATCGGTATCCGTTCCAATAATGGTGCTCTTTACCTCGACAAGGTGGAAATCACCTGGAATAGTGCCACTCCCGACACCTACAGCGACTACTGTACCACCGTTCCCACAACGGTATCTATCCATGTTGGTGCTTCAAAGTTCACTTCTACCTACTACAGTAAATACGCACTCGTCGTTCCCGAAGGCCTGACGGCCTACACCTTCAAGGTTAATACCTCTAACAAGTTGGAGATAAGCGAGACGATTGCCAAAGGCGGAACCATCGCCAAGAATCAGGCCGTGATACTCTATGGCAAAGCAGATACCGACTATGACTTGATCATCACAGCCACCGATGGCACAAAGGATGCTAATAATGTTTTGCGTGGCTTCGATGAGGCTTCAACTACTACTGGCGGTAACGTTTACTATCGCCTGACTACTAAGAGTGTTGACCCCTCGTCCATCGGCTTCTACTGGGGTGCTGATGAAGGTGGAGAATTTACAGTGAGTGCACACAAGGCATACGTGGCTGTTAACCAGCAACTGACCTTTGGCGCTGGTGCCCGTATGGCTGACATATTCGGTTTCGATGATGCCAATGGCATTAAGGAAATTGACGATTTGCCAATTGATGATTTACGATTTGGCAGTGGCGTCTACACCATTAGCGGCCAGCGTGTCAGCAACCCGAAGAAGGGGCTGTATATCGTGGACGGCAGGAAGGTTATGGTAAAGTGATAAAAAGATAATCATTGATAAAGGAAAGGAACAACAATTATGAAAAAGACATATATTCAACCCGCGATGCTCATAGAGCTGGTGGAAACACAGCAGATTGTATGCCAGTCAACAACTCCCCAAACTCTTGGCAGCAGCGGAGGAAATGAAGTTGGTGACAATAGCGATGCTTCCCGTTCCTTCGGTTTCTTGGACGACGAGGGCACAGAATAATAACGGTGGCTGGCACGCTCGGAGGCGTGCGTCACTATGCAAGACACCCCCCGATGGTGGTTTTGCTTCGGGGGATGTAAATGGTATTAAAAGATCATTGGGCCGGCCTCTTGTGCCGTCTGCGAAGATAGCCGCCGACCCTGGATTAAAATGATTTGTTTCTGCCGCTGGTGCG
>CAJOPT010000126.1 GCA_905236455.1 uncultured Prevotella sp.
AAAAGATTTTCTCTAATCGCAGTATTTCTATTTGCACTAACACTGTGTGCGAACACGTTTGGAGCCACCCCGACCATTAAGAAATACAAAACAGACAACCGTTGCTACATTACTATTACCGAGGCATTGACGGCAGATCAGGTAACAATGCTTAAAGCTGAGATAGCCAAAGGTGCTGACGGTACAGGAACTATACCTTACACAAGTGTTGACTTGGGTACGAAGAATGGATATGCGTTAACCCAGAATGACCTTAAACTTTTGTTTGGCGAAGATAATGGTTCTGACCGCATAGCTGTTTCTGTTTTGAGGACAACCAATGAGCAGCCCCCGATAACCGCACTTAGTCTTAAAGATGTTACTCTGGCATCAGAATGTATAACGGGAGGGACCTACGATTATGGCTGGTATATTAGTCTTTTGCCAGGATTATTGGAGTTGACAACCCCGAAGTCATGTAACGGACCATATATGGTTCAGGCCATTAATAGAACCATTACATCACTTATTGTTCCAAAACTTGGTGCAAATGATCCTGCCAGTGCAGCACAAGCAACCGTGGGAGTATGGAAGGGATATACCACTTTGACATCTATAGACCTTAACACGTCTATCTCACCGAGTGGTGTTGTTGCCGATGCTTTTTATGGCTGTATTAATCTATCGAACGTAAAGATAAAGTCCACCAATATTACAGAATTTGGTGATAACGCATTCCGTGATTGTACATCCCTGTTGAAGATTACGATGCCTTCAAACCTTGAGACTATAGGTGTGTCGTGCTTTCAGAACTCGGGTCTTAAAACCATCAACTTCCCCAACACGCTGAAGACCATCAAATCCTATGCGTTCTCTTTCGAGAATAACCCAAATATTCGAACTCTACGCATTCCAGCCAGCGTGGAGAATATAGGATATATGGCTTTCTCAGGTATTCATGAACTCGACCATGTATACCTTTTTGGCAAGAATACTAAAGCTGTACAAGATGCATTCAATAAAGATATTACAGCTTCTTTTGACTATTCTGGCGGTAATGACAAAAATACGTTTTCGCATGACCACTGGTCACATGTGGCAAGTTCGAATACTGTCAAGACAGATAAAGACCCTATAACATATAATGTAAAAAGCGTTACATACGATGATAGTGGAGAAAAAACTACTGATCACATTGTTAGTTTTACCTATGATGATAGTGAGAGCGTTGAGCAAACCTATACATTGAGCGAGCACCAGATATCTGCAACCACATGGACTGATGACGGAAACGGTAATATTACCTCGGTAACTATTACGGAGTATGCAACAACAACAGTAAATACATATTACCATCCTGCACAGTTACATATTCCAAACGATGCGATAGCTATAGCACGATACCTTAATCCAGTGTTACACTTCCTGAGTAGCGATGAAGATTTAGAGGCATTGTGGACGGCATCGAGGACAGCAACGGAGAATGAAGGTGTTACGACATATTCCTTCAACAGCGATGGCTTCGACTCCAAGATGGATGATTTTGAAACCAAGTACCCACAAGTTAAGTCGTATCTTTACAATGGTATGAAAGATTACTTACAACGGTTGATTACGCTTGGAGAAACATCTATCTTCAGTACTACTACAGACGCAGATGCTTTGAGCTATCGTCCTTGGGTGACTGAGACCATAACATCTGGAGGAGAGACCAAGACCTACCGTTTCCCTGCCGCTGTTGCTGGGCAACAATTTGAAACCCCACATTATTATTTAGGTGAAAATAGTACAGAGGCATACAACACCACAGTGGGTAACAATGTGGACTATGCTGGTTGGAATCAGTTTATCCTTGCTGCTGCCGATGTTGAGGAGTCTGAGGTGACGATAGAGTTCGATAAATGGCTTGATGATAAGTGGTATTCAATATGTATTCCTTATAGCATTACCCGTAGCCAAGTGGAAGACTGCTTCGGAACGCAGACAGAAGTATGTAAATTTCAGAAGGTGGTGAAAGACACTAATGGCAACGTTACCTTCTATTTCGAGGAAAAGGTTAGCGCAGAAGGTGGCTCTGAGTGTATTTCAGCACACCATCCTTACATGATTCATCCGTCGGTAACAGCAGCTAATGCTCTATCTATGAATGCTGCAAAACGCATCTTCCATGGTGAAAGCTTTACGAAGAATACAGACACAGATCCAAGTTATGTGCAAAATCAAACATTTGTATATTATGTCGATAGCTTGAATACAGAATGGGCTACCAACACCATACCTTACCAATCGGGAGAAACACTGTTTAAATTCCGCGGCAACCCGAGCTATACCGATAAAGGTGCTCTACCAGCCGGTAGCTACTTCTGGGCGTACCGCAATAGCGTTGCCAACGACCCTGGTAGTTTCTATCACACTACTGTTGTGAAGAGTGGCGCATGGTCTGTTTATGCAGCGATCGTTGAATATACAGGTACTGGTGATAATCCCGCAGCATCAGCCGCAAGTATGACTTTGTTTGACCCGGAGGAAATTTGGAATGATGAGACTACACGTATTGTTGTTGTTCCTGCTCAGGAAGAAAGTAATCAAGTAAAAGAAAGTCGTGTTTATTCAATTAATGGACAGTATATCGGCAACAAGCTTGAAGGTCTTTCAAAGGGTATATATATCTTAAATGGAAAGAAGTATGTTGTAAAATAACATTTTAAAGAACAAATGAAGATGAAAAAAACATATATAATTCCAAAAATCGAGATTACAAAGGCAGAGCTTGTTTCTATTATATGTGCAAGCACTGACCCTAAGAAAGGATATGGCTTGGGTGACGAGGAAGGCAGTTATCATCAGGATGGTGATATTAAAGAAATTGATGATGAAAAGGATGACATCTGGGATGATCTTGATATTACCGCCAAGGGCAGTTCTGATCCTTGGAATGGTTGGGAAGACTGATATTTTGAAACGATTAGAGTTTATACATAATTGTCATTGGGGGGCTGGCCGTGAGGTTAGCCTTCCTTTTTTTGTTTATATTTTTGCCGAATTGTTTGTTTGTTCAATTATTTTTTATATCTTTGCATAAGATAAGCTGCATCTCAGCAATTAAAGCAAGCTTCATTGCATTCGATTTGCATTATCTTTGC
>CAJOPT010000127.1 GCA_905236455.1 uncultured Prevotella sp.
TGTATATGCTGTTAATAAAAATGTCTGCTCTGTCAGGAGAGTCGCAGGGCCTATTAACCTCACCGTGAAGGTGAAATGAATATGAATTTTTTTATTAACCCTTTAATTTATACAAAGATGAAAAAGAATCTATTAATTATGGTGGCTTTCTTAGCTAGTGTGACTATTTGTTGTGCCCAATCTACGAAAGAGCAGATGAAAGAACGTATGGAGCTGTACAAAATGGGCAAGGAGGAACTTAATCAGAAAGCATCAAAAGATGCGCGTAAGGAAGCAAAGAAATTGGAAAAGGAAGGATGGCTGATAGCCCCTGGTGCGCTTCCAATAGCAAAGCAGTTGGACCGAGTTTATATCATGAAGTACGAGGTGGATGATGACATGTTTCCCAAATGGATAATGGGCGAGGCGATGTCTATCGGAGAGAATTATGATGCAGCTAAGATGCAGGCTCTAGCACTCGCGAAACAGAACCTCGCAGGCGAGATCAAGACCGAGGTTACTGCACTGATAGAAAATAACGTGGACAACAAGCAACTCTCTGCGGAAGAAGCAGCCTCTGTCACTAAGAGCATTTCTGGAGGCATGCAACGCATAGAACAGAGCATAGGTCGCACAGTTACTGTGACGGAAATGTACCGCACACTAAAGAACAAGAACAAAGAGGTACGTGTGCAGATAGCATACAATGCAAAGATGGCCAAGGAAGCGGCAAAAAAGGCGGTGCGAGATGATCTTGAGAAAGAAGGTGAAGCCTTAGGTAAGAAACTTGACGAAATCATAGGTTGGTAATGAGACGTACACTTATCATAATACTCTCGGTATTCTCCTTAAACGTCCTTGCCCAAAAGGTAAAGACAATAGAGGGAGAATACACCTACCATGTGCCAGAGAACATTTCATTACAAGAGGCACGTAACATTGCGCTTTATCGTGCTCAGATACAGGCTCTTGCCGATGAATTCGGAACTCTTATTTCGCAAAGTAATATAACTCAAGTAGATAATTCAAACGGAGCATCAAATACAAGTTTTCTCAGTCTTGGAAGTTCTGATGTTAAAGGAGAATGGATTGAGACAATTGGCACGCCTGAATATCAAGTTAATTACGATCAAGACATGCTAGTCATAACTTGTCGCGTGAAGGGAAAGGCTAGGGAGATATTAAGTGCTAGTATTGAGTATCATGCAAAAATATTAAAAAATGGGGTAGAAGACAGATTTGAGAGTCATGACTTTTTAAATGGCGATGTTTTGTATCTATCATTCCAAAGCCCGGTAAAGGGTTTTTTGGCTGTATATTTGGTTGATGCTGAAGAACATGCGTATTGCATATTGCCCTATCGCAATCAACAAACAGGTGTTTATCCCATTTTGGCTAACCAGCGATATCTTTTCTTTGACATGAATAATGCCTCCGAGACAGACCGCGTATTTTTGGATGAATATTACATGACCTGCTCTGGCAAAGCTGAACAAAACCAAATTTATGTAATTTTCTCTCCTAATCAATTCGTAAAAGCAATGGATGTTGGAGTTAACGATTCATTACCTAGAGAATTGAAATATGAGGATTTCCAAAAATGGTTGGTTAAATGCAGATTACATGATAAGGACATGCAACTTACTAAGCAGATAATAACGATAAAACCATAGCAATATGAAAAAATCACTTATCATCCTATTATTGTTTATGGCGTGTCTTGCGACATATGCCCAGAAATTCAACTATGCCTATCGAGGCGTAGAATTCAAGTGTAAGGTTACTGGAGAGTCTGTGTGTATTACTAGTTTTGATTCTAGAGCCCAGCAGGTAACTATACCATCTATGGTAACCTACAAGGGGGTTAGCTATCCAGTTAAATCGGTTAGCACTTTTCTTAATGGTGTTAATTACTTGGCTGTTTCGTTAACATTGGAAGAAGGAATTGAAGAAATTGACAAGTTCTCGTTCAACGAGTTCCGTAAATTACAGAAAGTTAGTCTACCCTCAACTATCCGACACATTGGTAAAAATGCGTTCCGTGACAATAGGGGAATGAACTTTGAAATGCTTTCGTGTATAGACGAACAGTCCATTCGTAATGGTTACGAATTATGGCCATCGGGAGAAGGTGTGCGTATTGGCACTAAACAGGAAGTTCTTGCTGAGGAGAAACCGCAGGCTCGCGAAAAAAAACAAGTGGAAGCCAAGCCAGATGTGGATAAAAGCAATAGTAATAAGAGCACAAGCAATAACGATCTTGCCCTTGCTGATAACAAACAGCAGATTCCTGAAGAGCCTAAATCTGAAACGACAACCAGTGGAAATGGAAATATCGCTAAAAAGGCATTGTCTGGCCTTAAGAGTCTCACCAAAAAGAAGCAGACGAAGGAAGACAATAAATCAAAAGCCAAAGATATCCAAAAGAAAGATGATATACAACCAGCGAAACTGGATGTTGCGTTAGAAAAACCAGCAGAATTTCTTTCAGATGTTGATATAAATATTCCTGTAGTGACTACAAACCAAGGGGCAAATACCTTCTGTGTCATAATAGCAAACGAGAAATATGAAGATGTTCCCGAAGTTGATTACGCTGCACGCGATGGCGAGGTGTTCAAAGAGTATTGCATGAAGACTTTGGGCATACCAGAAAAGCAAATCAAGACGTTTATTGACGCTTCCTACACAGATATTAAGCGAGCGCTGAACTGGATGGAGCAGATTGCCAATGCTACAGGAGGTAACTCTCGTATGATTCTCTATTATGCCGGCCATGGAATGCCAAACGAGAAGGATAAGACTGCTTATCTCATACCTGTTGACGGATTCCCTAAAGATGTCACCACTTGCTTCAAACTAAGTGAGCTTTATTCTCGGTTAGGAAAGATAAAAACTCAAAACGTGACAGTATTCCTAGATGCTTGCTTCAGTGGCGTTAAACGTGGAAATGGTCAAGCTTTGGTTGCGGCACGTGGTATAGCTATTAAACCAAAAGCAGAGACACTTAGTGGAAACATCGTTGTGTTTACAGCTACTTCTGATGATGAGACTGCCTTGTCATATAAAGAGAAACGTCATGGTATGTTTACCTACTTTTTGCTGAGCAAATTAAAAGAAACTAAGGGCCAGATATCTTTTGGAGACTTATATAATGCTGTGTCCTCTGAAGTGAAGAAAAATTCCATATTGGAGAATGATAAGCTACAGACCCCATCTGTGAATGTGTCTACCGGTATGATTAACAAATGGAAAAGTTTACATTTTTAATTTCATTATTAACCCTTTAAAA
>CAJOPT010000128.1 GCA_905236455.1 uncultured Prevotella sp.
AGACTCTTGACGGAAAGGCAACCGCACACGCAAAGGCAGACATCACTGAGACCAACTCATACAAGTACACTGTTGAGCTGAACCAGCCTATCAGTGGCAAAATGATGATTGAGTATGACAATGCAAGCGGCGGTGGTTTCGCATGGAACCACTTCGAGGCAGGTGCTTCTACTCTGGTATGCTATGTTACTCCAGCTACTTTTGAGTATGATGAAGAGGACGAGGAGACTGGTGAGATTAAGCACGTTTCCAACCCTGACATCGCCCAGATTTACATTAAGGCTGCGGCAGAGAATGACAATGGTGATGGATACACCACTCCAATCGTTGTTGATATTAAGAGCATTACCCGTGAGGTCGTTAACGCTTCAGAGGCTACAGCAATCAAGGGTGTTGAGACAAAGGCTGTTGAGACCAACAATGTGATGTACAACCTCGCTGGTCAGCAGGTAAGCAAGTCTTACAAGGGTATCGTTATCATGAACGGTAAGAAATTCATCAACAAGTAAGATACTATAATGACAGAAAGTGCATTCCAGAAAGCTTCATAGCATTTGGAGTGCACTTTTTGTTTTATCAAAATGCAAGTTTACTTGCATGTAATAAAAATTTTGTTTACCTTTGTAACCAATAACTAAAAACGAAAAGTAGGAATGAAGAGATTTTTATGGACTATTAGTTTGTCACTAATGTCTTTTGTTGCCATCTCAGCACAGAGCGGCATTGACCAGACTGCGGTGCAGCTGGCTGCACAGATGGTTCCCGGGTGGAATCTCGGCAATACCATGGAGGTTCCCAAGAACAGTCTCAGCGCTGAGACCTCCTGGCAATCGACAAAGACCACACAGGCGATAATTGATTTCGTGAAAGCCCAAGGGTTCCGTTCCGTGCGTATTCCATGCTCATGGGTAGCCCATTTCAACAGCGGTACCACTACCATCAATGCCAGTTGGATGGCACGAGTGAAGGAAGTCGTTGACTATTGTATCAACGATGGGTTGTATGTGGTGCTCAATGACCATTGGGACAACGGCTGGTTAGAGGATAACATCCATGTTACCGATGCTGCGACGGTGCAGGCAAACAAAGAGAAGCTGTCAGCGGTGTGGACACAGGTCGCTGAGACTTTCAAAGACTATGACGAGCATCTGTTGTTTGCCGGACTTAACGAGCCAGACAAAGACCTCGACCCCAACAACTGGACTGCGGCTATCATGAATAACCTTGTGGCGTACGAGCAGACCTTTATCGACGCCGTGCGTGCCACTGGTGGCAACAACGCCAAGCGTGTGCTGGTGATACAAGGACCGAAGACCGACATCAATACGACTGTAAAGACAACATATACCAATAACCTCCCTGTGGACAATATTGACAATAAGCTGATGATGGAGATACACTATTATGAGCCTTGGCAGTTCTGGGGGATGGAAAAAGACGAGAGCTGGGGTAAGGTGTTCTATTATTGGGGCAGCGGCAACCATCTCAGCGGCTCCACACATAATGCCACCCACAGTGAGGAGGCATACGTGAGATCACAGCTCCAGAAGATGAAGACCAACTTTGTAGATAAGGGAATGCCTGTAATCATTGGAGAATATGGTGCTAACTGGCGTAATATCTCCTCCGTTTCGGGTGAGAGTCAGGAAAAACACAATGCCTCCATCAAGGCTTTCTACAAGACTATCAATCAGGTGGCAATTGAGATGGGGATGGTTCCGATGGCATGGGACATCAATGCTCCGAACCAGAATGGCACGAAGGGTATAATGACACTGATAAAACGCGCCGACTGTACCATATTCAACCAATATGCCATGGAAGGTATAAAAGAGGCAGTGGCGTCGTCGACTGGCATAAAAGGCGTGACACAGTTTGAGAATGGAGCCAATGATGCTATATTCGACCTGTGCGGCAGACAGATCATGGCTTCTGACTCCGACTGCCAGCTGGCATCTCTTCCATCAGGCATCTATATCGTTAAAGGGAAAAAAGTCATAGTACGGAGATGAAATACCGTACCAAACCTAAGATAAAACCTAAATATATTATAAATAAGTGATTATGAATCAAAGACATTCAATCTCTGGGCAGGTACTTGCAAGATGCAAGCACCTTGCTTTGTTTCTATTGATGTTGCTGCCTCTGCAGGCCTTCGCGCAGGACGCTACCGTGACCGGTACGGTCAGGGATGCTGCCAACGGCGAGCCTATCATTGGCGCGACAGTCAAAGTGAAAGACTCGTCGACAGGTGTCATTACCGATTTAGACGGTAACTTCACCCTGTCAGCAAAGTCAGGTCAGGTATTAGAGTTCTCCTACATCGGCTATACAACGAAGACGATGAAGGTGGGCAAGTCCGGAAGAATGGACGTCACCCTGTCAGAAGACGCTCACGCCCTTAACGAGGTCGTGGTAGTCGGTTATGGTGTGATGAAACGTTCCGACTTGACCGGTTCGGTAGCATCCATTAACGAAGAAGCCATCAAGCAAGGTGTCAACACCTCGTTGGAGCAGGCTATGCAGGGACGTATCGCCGGTGTGCAGGTGATGCAGAACTCCGGTGCTCCTGGTGGAGGTATCTCGGTGCAGATTCGTGGTATCAACTCCTTGAACGGTAATGAACCTCTTTATGTTATTGATGGTATTCAGGTCTCTGGTAGCTCAAGCAGCAACACCAGTGTGCTCAGCTCCATCAACCCGTCGGACATTACCTCCATTGAGGTGCTGAAAGACGCCTCCGCGACGGCTATCTACGGTTCCCGCGCCTCTAACGGTGTCGTACTTATCACTACCAAGCGCGGTCAGGAAGGAAAGTCGAAGATTGAGTACGAGGGTTATATGGGATGGCAGCAGCTTCCAAAGGAGCTCAGTGTCATGAACCTTCCTCAATATGCCGACTTCTACAATGTACGTGCCGCCATTCAAGGCTGGGGTGAGCAGGAGATGTACAAAGACCCTTATCTGCTTACCAACGGCACCGACTGGCAGGGTGAGCTGTTCCAGACAGCCTTCATGCAGAATCACAATGTCAATGTGAACGGTGGAACAAAGGATATGCACTATTCGTTGTCTGGCGGTTATCTCGATCAGGACGGTGTGGGTATCGGCTCAGGCTTCACCCGTGCATCTTTCCGTGCCAACTTTGACACCAACATAACGAAGTGGCTGCAGATTGGCTTCAATACCGCATATTCAAATACCAAGCAGATCATCACCTTCGATGAGAGCAATGTGATACAGACAGCCCTCAACCAGTTCCCTGACGTTGCTCCACGCAATCCAGATGGGACATACGGTTTCCCGCAGATTAACGACTTTGCCACATATTACACCAACCCGATCTTTGAGGCATACATGAAAGAGAACCGTACCAACAACTATCAGTTGGACTACAATGTATATGCCAACCTCACTCCGGTAAAAGGTCTGAGCGTACGTGTTGAGTATGGCGGTAACCGCGGATGGGGTAACACCTATTACTTCACACCGGAATATACCTATGGCTCCATTAAGAGTGAGTCGCAGGCTACCCGTACGAAGACACTCAGCAAGTATACCTCATTCAAGCAATATGCCACATACGACTTCGATCCGTTCAAGGGACATCATTTCCAGATCATGCTCGGACATGAGTCACAGTGGGGTAACTGGGAGAGCCTGTCAGGTTCGCGAAAGGGTTATATCTCCTCAGCGATCCACAGTCTTAACGTAGGTGACGCCAACACCGCGACCAACAATGGTGACGACGGTACAAAGTGGGCGATAGAGTCTTACTTCGGACGTTTGAACTATAACCTGTTAGACCGATACCTTATTACTGCCACCCTTCGTGGTGACGGTTCATCAAGCTTCGGTAAAGACAACAAATGGGGTCTGTTCCCGTCAGCAGCGTTAGCATGGCGTGTAAGCAATGAGTCGTTCCTGAAGGATGTCAACTGGCTTAACAACCTGAAGCTACGTGTGGGATGGGGTCTCGTAGGTAACCAAAGCTCTGGCTCATACGCCTACGGCGCAACCATGGCAAACACCGCTACAGCCTGGGGTACAGGTTTCTATCCTGGCAACTTCCCCAACTCTGGTCTGAAGTGGGAGAGCACCAAGGCCTGGAACGTAGGTATGGACATTGCCGTACTGAAGAACCGTATTGAGTTTATTGTCGACGCCTATCTGAAGAAAACCGACAACCTGTTGATGCAGGCCGCACTTCCGTCATACGTTATCAACAACGACTGGATGGGAATGTCGGCACCATGGGTTAATACCGGTAGTATTGAGAACAGAGGTATTGAGTTTACCTTGAACACAGTGAACGTCAACAGTAACGGCTGGCAGTGGAGAACCGGAGCAACACTCTCTTTCAACCGCAACGAGCTGACAGGTCTGAACAGTGAAGGCTCTGCTATCCAGGGCTCCATCAGTACGGAGACATATACCCTCTCCGACATAGGAGGTCCGGTTGGTCGATTCTATGGCTATAATGTCATTGGTATGTTCACGAAAGAGGATGACTTCTACCAGAAGAACCAGTTAGGTGAGTTCATGATTGACAAAGACGGCAACAAGATTCCAGTTGCACGTCCGGTAGATACCAACGGAAATCTTCAGCCTATCGCACAGAACAGTATCTGGGTAGGTGACTACATCTTCGAGGATGTCAATGGTGACGGTAAGATTACCGAGGCAGACCGTAAGTTCATCGGTGATCCAAACCCGGACTTCACCTTCGGTCTTAACAATGTCATCAGCTGGAAGAACTTTGAGCTGTCATTCTTCATCAACGGTAGTGTAGGCGGCGACATCTACAACCTTGTACGCCAGCAGCATACGAACACACAAGGCTGGGGTAACAAGATGAGTGAGGTAGCCAACTATGCCGTTGTCGACATGATAGACCCGAACGGCTCAGCCACCGACATCTCTAATGTATATGTGTCGAACGCAAGCACGGCATCGGTACAGCGTATCAGTGCAGCTGGTACGAGTCTTAACGACAACAACCGTGTCAGCTCCCGTTTCGTGGAGGATGGCTCCTATATTCGTCTGAAGAATATCTCCTTGTCTTGGAACCTTCCGAAGAAATGGCTGACACCATTGACCTTAGACTGGGTTCAGGTTTATGGAACAATCCAAAATCTGTTTACCATCAGTGGCTATGACGGATATGATCCTGAGATTGGTGCTGTCGGACAGAGTGTGATTCTTCAGGGAATCGACAACTACCGTTATCCGTCACAGCGTATTTATACCGTTGGTTTGAAAGTTAAATTCTAAATAGAGGACAGATATGAAAAAGATTAATATATATATGATGTCTGCCCTGGCTGGTATGACATTGATGTTGACAAGCTGTGGCGATGATTTCCTTGACACAAAGCCACAGGGAAACTACACAGCGGAGACTTTCTATTCCTCTGATGTCGCCATCAGGAAAGGAACAGAGCCTCTGTATAACCGCGCATGGTTCGACTTCAACCGTCGTGCCATTGTAGGAATGGGCTCATACCGTGCCAATGACGCATGGAACCCGTATGTAAGTGCTGAGTTTGCCCGTTTCCAGGTGACTGGTCTCACTGAGGACATGGGTCTGGCGTGGTCAGCATTGTATAATGTCGTTACCATGAGTAACGCCACATTGAAGAACCTTCAGGATTATGCCGTTGTAGGCGGAGATGTCACACAGGAAGCCAAAGACGCCGCGATAGGCGAGTGTTACCTTATGCGTGGCTGGGCTTACTTCTATCTTCTCCGTGGCTGGGGCGACAATATCCTGTTTGAGGACAACTCTGTCATGGTTGACAATCCTATCCGTCCACTTAACACAGAGGCAGATGTCCTGAAATTCATCATCCGTGACTTCAGGAAGGCTGCCGAGTACCTGCCAGAGACAGGAGTAGACAATCATGCGTCGAAGTATGCAGCCAAGGCAGCATTGGCTAAGGCTCTTCTTGCTCAGAGCGGCTGGGATGAGAAGGCGACAACCAATCACTCACGTAATGAGGAGACGTTGAAAGAGGTCGTAAAGCTTTGTGATGAGGTAATCAACTGTGGGCAGTTCTCCTTGTTGTCAGACTACGAGGACCTGTTCAAACCACAGAACAATGACAATGCGGAGACCCTCCTTGCCATGCGATGGGCAAGTCCTAACTCAGGAGAGTGGGGCGCCATGAACGCTCTTTACTCAGACTTGTGCTTCTCTGAGACAACCGATGTCAATGTGTGGGGTGGCTCGCTCGTAGCCTCAATCGACATGATTGACATCTACAATGAAGAGCCGGCAGACTCTTTCCGTCTGCGTGGCACATTCTTCAGTCCTAACGCCTATTACGACTATATCCGTAAGGCAGAAGGCGGCTATGTCTACAAGCACAACTGGATGCAGCTGAAGAAAGGTGTCTGTGGAACAAAGGCAGACTGTGCTCCAAATACCTGCGCACAGATGGCTTCTCCACTTAACACATATATCCAGCGACTGGCTGACGTATATCTTATGAAAGCCGAGGCTATCCTTGGTAACAGCGAGTCAACGAGTGATGCCTCAGCGTTGGCAGCATTCAACGCTGTCCGCAAGCGCGCCAATGTGTCAGAGAAGACCTCCATTACCTTGAGCGACATCATCCGTGAGCGTCGTATCGAGTTCTGCATGGAGTACTTTAACTGGTGGGATATGGTCACATGGTATCGTTGGAAGCCACAGACTATGCTCGCATTCTTCAACAGCAAGCAGCACCGTGCCTTCGAGATGCGCGAGGGTGACATCATCAAGAATACAGACGGTACGTTCAGCTACCGTTGTGTTCCTCCGGGTGTGAACACATGGTATATCACCAATCCTACAAATGGAAACGTATATTGGAATGACCATATCGCAGTGTCTGAGCAGGACAACACTCCAGTACAGACCAAGGCAGAAGGTTATGAGTATGATCTGAACAGTTTGGTCTCTCAGTATACCGCAGGCTACCAGCCGATAGTATTGAGTGAGGCAAATATCTTCATGCCTTATCCTGAGAGTGATGTTATTCAGAACCATTACTTCAATGAGGAGCCGCAGGCATATGATTTCGGTACCACTGAGTAATAACCATATAAAAGACAAATACAATGAGACATTATATAATAAATAAGAAATGGAGTCTTGGAATGATGCTGATGGTGGCATTGCTCCAGTTGACCTTCACCTCATGTAAGGATGACTCCGATGACGGCGGACAGCCAGTAATCACAGCGGTCCGTGTGCCAGATCCGGCAAAAGCCGACAGTACCTTTACAAAGGCTGGTCCAGGCTCTGTAATCGCTATTATGGGTCAGAACCTTGGCAGTGCGTTGAAAGTGTATATCAACAATCAGTCAGTGTACTTTAACCCGACAATGAACACCGACCATAGCATTATCGTTCAGATACCGTCAGAAACTGATGGTTTTAAGCTCTCTGCTTTCGACAGCAGCATACCAGATGAGATCCGCGTGGAGACAACTCACGGAACAGCCGTCTATTCATTCAAGATTACGGCACCAGGTCCACAGCTTACCCGTATTCAAGGAACCTATCCGCGTCATGCCGGTGACATATTGAATGTATATGGAAAGAATCTCGTAGATATCGAGAAGATCTATTTCACCGATGTCACTGCCGCAAGACTCGATACCACAGAGTGGACAACCCCTGGCGGCAACCATGTGGATGTGGCAAGCTATAATGATGTGACTCAGGATCATCACCTCAACACCACAACCAATTCTTACGAGACCACGTCAGTATTGCAGCTTACTACACCAGACCTGCCATTTGATGAGGGTACTTTGGTTCTTGAGTGTGCTTCAGGCATTGTATATATCCCATATACAAAGGTTCCTGGTCAGCCAGTTATCTTAGGTGTCAGCACAGATATGCCGGTAATAGGTGAGACGGTATCGATCTCAGGACGTGAGTTCGTACAGATTGAGTCTATCACATACGGTGACGTGACACTCTCACCAAATGACTTTACGATCGCCGAGAGTGAGGATGGCATTGAGTTTACTTTCACAAAGAAGCCAAGTGAGACTTCTAATCCAGTATTGACAATCACTACTCCTGGTGGCAAGGCGTCAGTATCGTTCTATGACTACAGTTGCTTGCTGGTAGACTTTGACGGTCGTGGACAAGACAATGGATGGGATCCGAAGGCTACCGTTGAGACCGCTGCGTCCACAGCCGCTCCTTTCTCAGGTGACGGCAATTTTGCCCATATCTATCATGATCAGATCGGTCAGAGTTGGTGGGGTACAATGGTTTATTGGCGCGGAGGATGGGATGCCGGCGGCAATGCCATTGCGTTTGACTTACCTTCTTATGACGTTATTCCGGCAAATGCTTCCACAGATGATATCTATATCGCAGTAGAGGTGTTCAATAACAACAGCTCATTCAACAACGGCTCATTTATGGGTTACTTCCGCTACTTTATTCAGAGTGACAATGAGGATCCTGTACCCGTTACCGATGATGCCGGTAATCTGAACCCGGAAGACCAGGTTAACCAATATGACAACGGTTTCTCTTGGGAGAACTACGATGAGGAGGAAGGCGGTTTTGAACGTCCTGTACTCGCAAATATCAATGACCTGGCACCTACAGGAATGTGGTATCGTCATGTAATAAAGCTGAGCTCATTCCTGAAGTATAAAGGCAAGACTTATCAGGATGTGGTGAACGGTAAGATCTCACAATTAAGAATACAGTACATCAATCAAGGTGCGAGGGTACAGGGAACAGTCGACGTGTTCTTTGACAATATCCGTTTGTATTACAATAAGAAGTAATCTAAAAATAAAGCAATTATGAAGAAATTAAATATTTTCAAACTGGCATTCCTGTTGCTTGCCGCAGCTATGACAATGCAGAGTTGTAGTGACAGCAACGATGGCACAGCCTCATCTCCTGTCTTGGAGGTGTATAAGGACAGCGTTGCTATTGACAATATAGCATTTCCGTTGGCAGCCAAGAGCAGTATTATTGGTGTTAAGTGCAATGAGGACTGGACGGCTGAGTTGTCAGACACATCATGGGTGAGACTCTCAAACCATGCCGGCTATGGCAATGACAAG
This sequence comes from uncultured Prevotella sp., assembly GCA_905236455.1. GTDB lineage: Bacteria > Bacteroidota > Bacteroidia > Bacteroidales > Bacteroidaceae > Prevotella. Next base: position 9,091 of record CAJOPT010000128.1, read on the forward strand.
AACTTTACGTATACTAAGATTCAGGTGCTTAAGAATGATCTGGAGAGTAAGCGTACTGCGACACTTACCATCCGAGGAAAAAGTCTGACAAAGGTTGTCACCATTGTCCAGAACGGCAAGGAGAAGGATCCGAATGATCCATTTGAGACCTCCTTTGAGTTGTTGGAGCACCTGAGAATCGGTTATAACCTCGGTAATACACTTGATTCAAATCCTACCGGCAGCTATTGGGATCCTGTAGGCAAAACCCCGAAAGAGTGGGAGCAGTCTTGGGGACAGCCGGAGACGACACAGGAGATTATCGATACGTTGGCATTGAAGGGTTTCAACGTTATCCGTGTACCAGTGACCTGGGCTCCTCACATGGATGCTGACGGTAATGTTGACACTGCCTGGATGGATCGTGTAGAGGAAGTGGTTAACTATGTCCTTAATGCGGGATGCTATTGTATTCTCAACGTACAGCATGACACAGGTAGTGATGCCTCCGCATGGGTCGTTGCCGATATGAGTAAATATGCGACAGTCAGCCCTCGTTTTAAGAGCCTTTGGACTCAGATTGCAAACCGCTTCAAGAATTATAATGAGAAGCTGGTGTTCGAGGCGTTTAATGAGATCCTGACCTCAAATGCTGAATGGGGAGATCCTGCTGATGTGACTGCATACGAGGCAGTTAACAAACTGGAGCAAGACTTTGTCGATGCTGTCCGTGCCACTGGTGGCAACAATGAGTATCGTAATCTGATAGTCAACCCATACAGTGCTGGTAATACCGATGCGAAGCTGGCTGGTGTTCAGATTCCTGATGACATGCACCCGAACCACATAATGGCATCTGTACATACATATGACCCTTATTGGTTCTGTAACGACAGCAGTAATCCTGATGAGCAGAATTACTATATCAATATCTTCGATGAGGCGCAGCAGCAAGTTATTGCCGACATTGTGAGCCGCGTGACAAAGAGATATGATGACCTTGGCGTGCCAGTACTGTTTGGTGAGTTCGGAGCAATCGGTACCCATCCTGACATGTCTGAGCGTGTGAAATATGCCAAGTATGCGTTACAGCAGTTCCGCTCCCATGGAACAACAGGTCTGTGGTGGATGGGACTTCTCAATAGAAGAAGACTCAGATGGTATGAGGCAGACATTGTGAATGCGTTGATGGAAACTGCACAATAAAGTATTATTATAGAATCAGAATGGCATCCTTTTTGTCGTATGATTAGGGGATGCCATTCTGTTTTTATCTGTTTAAATATAGCTTTTTTCTTTAATTGGCAACTTATACAAATAAATAGTCAAAATAGTATCATAGGTTTCTGCTTATTTGTTTTATCTTTGTAGCATGAAAAAGTTAAATCTATTGCTCATATCCTTAATCATGGTCTTGCCACTATCTGCACAGATAAGAGGTAATAACATCGTTGTTAATGTGAGACCAGATCATAAGGACTGGATATACAAGACAGGTGAGAAGGCTGTCATGTATGTTGAGGTGTTGAAGTCTGGCACGACGCTAAGTAATGTTAATGTGGATATCCAGGCAGGTCCGGTGCTTTACCCCGATGTAAAGAAGAGTGTCACGCTCAGTGATGGGACAATGAAGTGGGATTGCTCCATGAAAGCCCCCGGATTCTATAGCCTTAAAGTTACCGCACATGTAGATGGAAAAGATTATGAGGGAAATTGTGCCGTAGGATTCTCACCTGAGAAGATTATACCTGCTACGCAATGTCCGGCTGATTTTGACGCTTTCTGGGAGAAGGCGTTGAAAGAAGCCCGTCAGTATGACTTGGATCCCACACGTACTTTGCTGCCTGAGCGTTGTACAAAAGACGTAAACGTGTATGAGGTTAGCTTTGTCAACAACCGTCAGGGAAGCCGTATCTATGGAATACTTTGTATGCCAGTGAAGCCAGGTAAATATCCAGCACTGTTAAGGGTGCCTGGCGCAGGTGTCCGTCCTTATGGAGGTGACGTATATACAGCATCTCAGGGAGCCATAACGCTCGAGATCGGTGTTCATGGCATACCTGTGACAATGAAGCAAGAGGTATATGACCGTTTGTTTGAGGGCAGTCTTCAGGGCTATTGGGAATGTAATCTTGAAGAGCCGGAAAAGAACTATTACAAGAGAGTCGTAGTAGGGGCGGTGCGCTCGGTGGACTATATAGCCTCTTTGCCAGAATGGAACGGTATTAGTTGCGGTGTTACAGGCTCGTCGCAAGGTGGCTTCCTGTCTTTGTCTACCGCGGCATTAGACAATCGTATCACATTCTGTGGTGTCGTCCACGATGCCATGTGCGACTATGAGTCAGAGCTTAAGGGAACAGCAGGCGGTTGGCCTCATTATTTTCTTTACTCATCCTCAAAGGAGAATAAGGCACGCTTGCAGGCAAAGGTTGAAGGAGCCCGTTATTATGATGGTGTGAATTTTGCCCGTCGTATTACTTGCCCTGGATGGTACTCTTTCGGCTTTAATGATGAGGTTGTTCCACCGACGAGCAGCTATGGGACATACAATATCGTAACAGCTCCCAAGACTCTTAGCCTTTATCAGAAAACGGCCCATTTCTGGTATCAGGAGCAATGGGATGAATGGGAAGAATGGCTTTTGAAGCAGATGGGACTTCGTTAAAACACCTAATGTCATGAGGAATCATATAAGAAAGCTCCTTTGTGTAATTGTCTTATTGGCGATGACAGTCAATGGCATAGCGACGAATTACTATTGCTCTCCAAATGGCAATGGCAATGGTAATTCCGCAGCATCACCTGGTGAGTTTACTTCGCTGTTGTCGAGACTGTCGGCTGGTGATACCCTTTTCTGTAGAGGTGGGCAGTATGACTATTCCTCTACTATAGACATCGCAAAGAATGGTACAGCCACTAAGATGGTGTGCATCTTCAATTATCCTGAAGAGACTCCTGTGTTTGACTTTCGTAGAGAGGCGTATGGGAGTAGAGGGATAGTCATCAAATCGGGTTCCTCATATATACACATCAAAGGACTGACCATCCGTTATACCGGTAAGAATGGACTGCACAACAGCGGCAGTAACTGTATTTTTGAATTGTTGGATGTCTATGGCAATGGTGACACAGGAATACAGATGAAAGCAGGAGGCAATAACCTGATCCTTAATTGCGACTCCCATGACAACTTTGACTATATGCTTGCTAATGATTTTGGCGGGAATGCGGATGGTTTTGCCGACAAACAATATGAGGGAGGAGGTAATATCTACCGGAATTGCCGTGCTTGGAACAACAGCGATGACGGATGGGATTTCTACCAACGTGTTAATACGGCAGGAACGGTCACCGTGCTTGAGAATTGTATCTGTTATCAGAACGGACCTGTGGAATATGACATGCGTAATCACCCACGCTATGAGACAGACAAGAGCTGGTTCGATCAGTTTGCTAATGGGCAGAATGTGACTTTCCGTAAAGGTAATACAGCTTTCGTAACGTTGGAGCATTATTATAATAATGGAAATCAGAATGGTTTTAAGCTTGGAGGCGCATACACAAACAATGTGGTAAGGCTTGTCAGATGTCTTGCCGTTGGCAATGGCGCGAGGGGGTTTGACCAGAATAATAATGCCGGCACCATGGAACTATATAATTGCAGCGCTTATCAGAATGGGTCAGATTATAGTTTCACAAATAGCAGCTACGGCACCTTGACGATAAAAAACTGTCTGACAGTGGCAGGAAGTCATGACCTCAGTTGTAAGCAGGTTATTGAGAGTCATAACTCATGGAGCATCTCTGGTGTTACATGTGACGAAAGTGACTTTGAGTCACTTGATGATAGTTATATTCTTGCAGATCGTCAGGATGATGGAAGTCTCGGCACGGCACCTTTTATGCAATTGGTTGAAGGGAGTGACTTGATTGACTGTGGGGAGATAATCGAGGGAGTACCTTATGGCGGTTCGGCTCCGGACTTAGGTTGCTATGAGTATGCAGGTGTGAATTATCCAGCAACCCTAACCTGTCTTACCGGCAATACATCCCAGGCTGTAAAAGAAGGACAGCCAATTGCTGAAATAATTATGAAATGGGGTGGTGATGCCATTGGAGCAGAAACCTATGGCTTACCAGCCGAATTGTCGGAAGTAGTCAACGAACAGGCAAAGACTATCACCATCAAGGGAAGCTTGTCTCTGCCAGGAACATACGAGTTTGTTGTCAGGACTCTTCAGGCACCAGGGATTTCCGGTGCGGAACTTAGCTGTGCCATATCGGTTAGAGAGGATCTTGGTACGACAATAGCATACGTCACGGTTCCAAACAGCGGAGCTGACGCGCCATTGCTACAGTCCCTACAGGAAGTGTTTAACGTCGAGGTAAAAGATGCGTCTTTGTCAAACCAAGATTACTCAGCATTTGACCTGATTGTCATCAGTAGTGTGCCTACCAGTAGTCTACAGGGTGTGTTAGAGCTTAAAGGCATAGACAAACCTGTAGTATTGCTAAAGCCATTCTTGCTGAAGAATGGAGCATGGGGCTGGGGCACCGCAAAGAATACAAGTGATATGAGGATGAAAGTGATAATGCCAGAGCATCCAATATTTGACAATGTGGAGATAACTGATGGTCAGCTGGAGTTTTTCTCCACAGTCTCTACAAATGGTGTTACACTCATGGATTCATGGAACGACTCTCCTCAGCTGACAGAAATAGCCACACCAGTGTCGATGGGCGGTCAAAGTATTTTTGAGCTGCCTGTGGGTGGAACCTATAGTGGTACAACTCTGACTCATCCACTACTATGTATAGGACTTAGTGAGTACTCCCTTTCCAATATTACATTTGCGGGTCGACAGGTCGTTATCAACGCATGTTACCATTTGTTGGGTAAGACCCCGACAGGAATCGGCAGAATCGATAATGATGATAAAGAAAAAGCATATAAGGTGTATGACTTATCCGGTCGGCAACTACACAATGAGAATGTCTTAAAGAAGGGAATCTATATAAAAGGAAACAAGAAATATCTTAAACAATAAATAACAAACTTGAGTATGAGGAAAATCTTATTGGGAGTCTTAGCTGTAATGGTATCTATGAATGTGGTGGCATCAGAACAAACGGAAGGCTTAAGACAACGCCTCTTGCTGTTACAGGAGAGAGGAGTTATGATTGGTCATCAAGATGATCCCTTCTATGGTACGACATGGAAGTGGGAAAATGGCAGGAGTGACGTAAAGGAGGTTTGTGGCGATTATCCTGCAGTCATGGGATTTGAGCTTGGTCAGATAGAACTTGACTCTGCAAAGAATCTTGATGGAGTCCCATTTCAGATGATGCGCAATGAGATTGTCGCCCACTACCTTCGCGGAGGTGTCATTACCATCAGTTGGCATCCATGGAATCCCGTAACAGGGAAAAACGCTTGGGATCCTACAGGACGACCAGTTAAAGAAATCCTTTGTGGCGGGTCAAAGCATGCTGTATTAGATTCTTGGCTTGCTGTTGTGGCTGACTTCCTTAAGTCGTTAAAGACACCGTCGGGGCAAACGATCCCAGTTATATTCCGTCCTTGGCATGAAATGCATGGAGGTTGGTTCTGGTGGGGCAAGGACTCTTGTACTCCAGAAGAGTTTCAACAATTGTTCCGTTACACAGAGGAGACGCTCGGGAAAATGGGCGTAGACAATTGTTTGTATTGCTATTCTCCTGGTGGAACCAATGGCGAGACCGAGGAAAGTTATATGCGATATTACCCAGGTGATGACTATGTTGATATGTTAGGTGTAGACATCTATTCAGGTACCGACAAGGCAGACTATATCAAAAGAGTACAAGACGAATTCGCAGTAATCAGCAAAATAGCAACAGAACATAGCAAGTTGATTTGCTTCGCAGAGACAGGTCAGCGTAATACAACAGACCCACAGTGGTTTACAAAAGCATTATGGGAGGCAATCAAAGATGTTAAGATGAGCTATGTGCTGCTATGGCGCAATGCTTGGGATCAAGAGACGGAGAACTTTGGTCCCGCACCTGAAAAGGAATGTGCGGATGACTTCCGAGAGTTCTATGCCATAGATAAGACATTGTTTGTGAAAGATATCGCTGACGTGGCTTATAACGAAGGTCAGAAGTTGGCAAGTCGCATGTGTAGCCTCTTGCCTTGTGGCTATATGTTTGGTCATCAGGATGATACGTTCTATGGTCTCAATTGGGAATGGGACTATGGCAAGAGTGATATATTTGACCTTGTGGGTGATTATCCAGCCATAATGGGATATGACCTTGGTGGAATAGAGAAAGGTGACGCAAAGAATCTTGATAGCGTTCCATTCACAAAGATCCGTGAAGAGCTGTTGGCACATGTTAAGCGGGGAGGCATCGTTACTGTGAGCTGGCATCCGCACAACCCATTGACAGGTGGCACTGCATGGGATGTGTCGTCAGACCAAGTCGTTAAAAGTGTCCTTCCTGGCGGTTCTCGCAATGCCTTGTTTGAGCTGTGGATGAGCCGTGTAGCAGATTTCCTTAAAACCTTGAGAGATGAAGCAGGACAACCGGTTCCGATTATTTTCCGTCCATGGCATGAAAATAACGGCTCGTGGTTCTGGTGGGGACAGAACCTGTGTACCGATTGGGAGTACCTTTCCTTGTGGAATATGCTTCAAGACTATCTTACCAATGAAGGGTTGTCCAACCTGCTATGGAGCTATTCGCCAAATCTTGATGGAGGATGGACAGAAGAGCGTTTTTTAAAACGTTATCCTGGAAATGACAGAGTGACGTTGATAGGTGAGGACTCATACCAATGGGGAACGGAAGAAGATTTCAAAAAGCAGTTGGTGGCCGACTTGGATTTCATCAGTCAGTTTGCGAAGAAAAACGGGAAACTGTTTGCCCTTACGGAGTGTGGATATAAGAACATACCAGATGCCACGTGGTGGACTCGTGTGCTGAAGCCTGTTATGGACAAGTATGCCATAAGCTATTTCCACACATGGCGTAACTATAAGAAAGAATACTTCGCTCCAGCGACAGGACAGGTAAGCGCCAAAGATTTTAAGAAGCTGTTTAAATCAAAGAATACATTGTTCTTGAGAGATATAACGAAGAATAAGTGATAATACCCCCTTAGTATAATAATATTAATAATGAGATAATAATAATCAAAATAGTAACTATGACAGATTTTAGTAAGAAAGTGGAGGCACTCCGCAAGCATCATGAAGAACTCCTTAGTTTAAAGAATGAACCCATAGAATGGGGAAATGGTATTTATGAAAAGTATAAGAATCCGGTAGTGACAGCGGCACATATTCCATTGGAGTGGAAATATGACTTCAATGAGAAAGACAATCCGTACCTTATGCAGCGTATTATGTGTAATGCGGCATTGAATTCCGGAGCGATAAAATGGAATGGCAAGTATCTGCTCATCGTACGTGTGGAAGGCGCAGACCGTAAATCCTTCTTTGCTGTCGCAGAGTCACCCAATGGTATTGACAATTTCCGTTTTTGGGATGAGCCGATCACCATGCCCGATGATGTAATACCAGCCACGAATATCTACGACATGCGCGTCACTGCCCATGAGGATGGCTGGATATATGGAGTGTTCTGTGCTGAGCGTCATGATGACACACAGCCCGGAAACCTAAGTGCAGCGACGGCAACAGCCGGAATTGCTCGTACCAAGGATCTGAAAACATGGGAGCGCTTGCCAGACTTAAAGACAAAGAGCCAGCAACGTAATGTTGTGTTGCATCCTGAGTTTGTTAATGGCAAGTATGCCTTTTACACCCGTCCACAAGATGGTTTCATTGATACCGGCTCAGGTGGTGGAATAGGCTGGGCACTTGTTGATGATATAACCAATGCCGAGGTTAAGGAAGAGAAAATTATTAATGCCCGCCATTACCATACCATTACAGAGGTAAAGAATGGTGAGGGACCTCATCCGATAAAGACCGATCGAGGATGGTTGCATCTCGCCCATGGTGTGCGTGCCACCGCAGATGGTCTCCGTTATGTCTTATATATGTATATGACAGCCCTTGACGATCCTACACGTGTCATTGCCCAACCAGGAGGATATTTCCTGGTACCCGAGGGTGATGAGTACCTTGGCGATGTGATGAATGTCGCATTTGCCAACGGTTGGATTGCCGATGAAGATGGAAAAGTCTTTATCTATTATGCTTCTGCAGACACTCGTATGCATGTGGCAACATCAACTATAGACAAGCTTATCGACTATTGTATGAACACCCCTGAGGACGGGCTTTATACAGCAGCGAGTGTAGAGACAATAAAGAAACTTATTGCTAAGAATAAAGGTCTTTGATTTAGGGTATCGTAATGTTGTTATTTATTAAATCATTAAATTATTAATCATGGCAAATCTTAAAGAGAAAATAGGTTATGCGTTAGGTGATGCTGCCGCTGGTGGTATCGTGTGGAAAATAATGTCGATTGCATTTCCTTTGTTCTTCACAAATGTCTTCGGACTTACCTTTGCTGATGCAGCCACACTGATGCTCATCGCACGTATGTTTGACGTCGTCACAGATCCCCTCATGGGTAGTCTGGCAGACAGAACCCAGTCGCGGTGGGGAACGTATCGTCCTTGGCTGATCATAGGTGCCATACCTTTTGGCCTTATCTTTGCGTTGTTGCTTTATACACCAGACTTCGGACCTGTAGGCAAGCGAATATGGGCATATACACTTTACCTTCTTATGATGGCGGTATATACAGCTGTGAACGTCCCTTATGGCTCATTACTTGGCGTGATGACCGATGATGACAATGAAAAGAACCAGTTCTCGTCGTTCAGGATGGTTGGCGCTTATGCAATGGGATTCATTACTCTATTGTCATTCCCGTATCTTCAGAAAATGGTAGGGGGGACACCCCAGCACCAATATGCTGTTCTTGGTGCCTTCTTCGGTATTACCGCTGCTGTTGGCACCTTAGCATGTGGACTGCTCACGAAAGAACGTCTGAAACCTGTACGTGCCGAGAAGTTCTCATTCAAGCCTTTTGGTGACTTATTCCGTAACAAGCCGTGGATTTACCTTACCCTTATTGGTATATGCACCAACTTCTTTAATGGTTTCCGCTATGCTGTTGCCGGGTATATGTTTGAGTATTGCCTTAAAGGAGACGTGACAGTGAGTGGACTTATCATCAACTATACCGTTTTTATGACATTCGGTGAGCTCACATGTATGATTTTCGGTGGTGTGTCACCGAAGTTTACGGAATGGGTAGGCTCAAAGAGAAAAGCGTTCCAGATAGCAGCTTTTATCTGTCTTATCTTTTCTGTAGGTTTCTTCTTTATCCCTATGGATCCCGCCTATATTTGGGTAATGGTTGCCTTGGTGATTCTCACCTCTGTTGGTATCGGTCTGTACTCACCATTGCTATGGTCTATGTATGCCGATGTGGCAGATTATGCTACAGAAAAGAACGGTACGTCATCAACGGGACTTATATTCTCCAGCGGAACTATGGCTCAGAAGTTTGGAACAGCCATCAGTGGCTCACTTGTAGCTTTGTTCCTCGGTATAGCTGGTGCAAGTATGATTACAGATGACATGGGTAACACCAGTGTGGACCCAGCCTCTATTACCGATTCAGTGCTTTCTATGGTATGGAGTCTATTCTCTCTGTTCCCGGCAGTTATAGCCGCTATTATCATCATTCTGACATATCTATATCCGATTAAGAAATGAGAAACAGTCCATTATGTAGTGATATCGTCGCAAGCATGAAGGCAGAAATGCAAGATGTCCTTGAGAACAACATCCTTCGTTTCTGGATTGACAATATGGTTGACAACGATAATGGTGGTTTTTATGGACGTATGGACGGCAATGGTAATCTCCATGCCGATTCAGAGAAAGGTGCGATCTTGAATGCCCGTATCTTATGGGCATTCTCGGCTGCCTATAGGGTACTGCGCAAACCAGAGTATTTGGAGATGGCGACTCGTGCCAAAGACTATATCATCAGTCATTTCATTGACGAGGAATATGGAGGAGTATATTGGAGTCTTGACTCTAAAGGTAATCCTCTTGACACGAAGAAGCAATTCTATGCCATAGGGTTTGCTATTTATGGAATGTCAGAATATGCCCGAGCCACAGGGGACCACGAGGCACTTGACTATGCCATACAGTTGTATGAGTGTATAGAGGAGCACTCTCTTGATAAAGTCTATAATGGTTATATTGAAGCCTGTACGCGGGAGTGGGGAGCCGTTGCAGACATGCGTCTTTCAGAGCTTGACGCGAACTATCCAAAGTCCCAGAACACTCATCTGCATATTATAGAGCCATACGCTAATTTATATCGTTGCCTGAAAGAGTTTGATGCAGCGAACTCATGCGACTATGTCCCAGCTATCGGTGCAGTACTTCCCGTCTCAGTTACAGTTCCTTTGGAAACGAGGCAAAAGGTAGAGACCTCTCTCCGTAATATCATTGGTATCTTTACAGATCGGATATTGAATCCCGAGACCCATCATCTGGACTTGTTTTTTGAAAATGACTGGACAAGGGGCGCTGGACATCTGGAGAGCTATGGACATGATATAGAATGCTCATGGCTGATGCATGAGGCTGCTTTGGTATTAGGTGACCCTGCCGTCCTGAAGAAAATGGAGCCAATAGTACAAATGGTTGCCAAGGCATCAGAAAAAGGACTTAATGCAGATGGCTCCATGATCCATGAGGCTAATCTCGATACCGGTTATGTAGATAGTGACTTGCATTGGTGGGTTCAAGCAGAGGCGGTTGTCGGCTTTGCAAATATTTATCAGTATTTTGGTGATGAGGAAGCTCTTAAAAAAGCATCCCATTGCTGGGAGTATATAAAGACTCAGCTTGTCGACTGGAAAGGTGGCGAGTGGTTCTGGAGCCGTCATAAGGACGGTTCTCTCAATATTGTTGATGATAAGGCAGGTTTTTGGAAATGTCCATATCACAACAGTCGTATGTGTCTCGAGATAATAGAAAGAAAACTATAGAGTTATGCCAGAGCATACTGTTATTCATGAGATAACCCCATTGATGGGTAAGGACGCTCTTTATATAGCCGATCGGCGTAAGAAAGAATTTGCATATCCGATTCATAACCATGATGTTTATGAATTGAATTTTGTGGAAAATGCTACGGGTGTACGCCGTATAGTCGGTGACAGTTCAGAGGTTATCGGTGACTATGACTTAGTATTGATTACAAGTCCCGATTTAGAGCATGTATGGGAACAGTATCATTGTGAGTCAACAGATGTTCGTGAGATAACCATTCAGTTCTGTTTCGGATTAGGTGACGATGATTTTTTCGAGAAGAATCCATTCTCTCATATCCGTAGAATGCTTAATGAGGCTCGTAAGGGTCTGGCATTCCCGCTTGCGGCAATCATGAAAGTTTATGACAAGCTTGACAAGCTTAGCCAGTTAAAGGATGGCTTTGAGTCATTGATGTTATTCTTGGATATATTGAACATCCTTGCTCGTACCGAAGGCTATCGTACTCTTGCCACATCCAGCTATGCTAAAGTGGTTATCGAGGATGATTCCAGAAGGGTTCTGAAGGTAAAAAACTTTATCAACGAGAACTATATGTATGAGATAAAGTTGAAGACATTGGCAGACTTGGCTAATATGAGTCAGAGTGCGTTCAGCCGTTTTTTCAAACTTCATACCGGACGTACGCTAAGTGATTATATTATTGATATTCGTCTTGGCTATGCTACGCGTATGTTGTTGGATACTAACGATACCGTTGCATCAATCAGTTTTAATTGTGGCTACAACAACTTGAGTAATTTTAACCGTATCTTCAAAAGGAAGAAAGGCTGTTCCCCAAGTGAGTTCCGTGAGAATTACAGGAAAATACGTGTTATAGTGTAAGTTTTAGTTTTAAGTTTATGGTTTAATTATATAGGGAAATGCAAGTATTCAAATTTCAACCCCTTTTGAAACAGACCATATGGGGCGGTGAGAAAATAATTCCTTTCAAGCATCTTGATGATAAGCTTGAAAATGTTGGGGAAAGTTGGGAGATCTCAGGTGTGAAAGGAAATGAGACTCTTGTTGTTGATGGATTGTATAAAGGATACGGCTTGAACCGTTTGGTAACGGAGCTAAAGGAGAAACTCGTAGGTAAGCGATGTTATGAGCGTTATGGTAATGAGTTCCCGTTGCTTATTAAGTTTATCGATGCCCGTCAGGATTTGTCAATACAGGTGCATCCTAATGATGAGATAGCCAAGCTTCAAGGGCGTGAGCGTGGTAAGACTGAGATGTGGTATCTTATGGAGTCGGCTCCTTCCGCAAAGCTCTATAGTGGTTTGAAGATGAAGCTTACGCCAGATGAGTATGCTAAGATGGTTGAGAACGATACTATCTGTGACGCTCTTGCACAATATCCCGTTGCGGAGGGTGATGTGTTTTTCTTACCTGCAGGGCGTATTCATGCTATAGGAGCGGGATGCTTCCTTGCTGAGATTCAGCAGACAAGTGATGTTACTTGGCGTATCTACGACTTCAAGCGCAAGGATAAGAATGGTAACTTTCGTGAGCTTCATACCCGTCAGGCGTCGGAGGCTATCGACTATACCGTATATGACGATTATCGTACAAACTATATACCATTAAAAGACCAGCGTCAGGAAGTGGTGCGCTGCCCGTATTTCACTACTTCAGTATATGATGTGTCATCATCCATTCAGCTTGATTACTCCAAGACTGACAGTTTTGTGATTCTTATTGGAGTTAAGGGTAGTGGCGAGCTTGTAGGCGCAGATGGTGAGACGACATCCCTGAAAGCAGGTGAGACAATATTGATTCCCGCTTCAGAGACAAAGTTTGAGGTTCGTGGTAACGTAAAATTCCTGGAGACACTATGAGAAAAGTCGCCTTATTGATTATATTAGGGTTAATACCAGCCATAACTATTGCGCAAGGGTCTGTTAACAAAAGGCTTAATGTCGTTATCTTGGGTGACTCAAACACATCGATAGGTGGAGATGATTGTAATATTCCCAAGGGGTGGACAAAATGGTTTTGTGAGAGATTCAATCCGGCATCATGCCGCAGCTATGCACGCAGTGGAGCTACATGGTCGCATACAGTATCAACAATATATGATGTTGAGGAGAACACAGGTAAACTCAGTGACCATAATGTGATATACAACCAGATAAACCGTTTGAAGCAGGCTGTGAAACAAGGACGACAGGTAATACCAGATGTAATTCTAATTGCCGCTGGGACCAATGACGCGTGGTTTCAACAGCGCAGACCAAAGGCATTTACTAAGACAGTTGAACAGGTATTTGGCAATCAGGATGCTTTCATTACGGAACGTACCCCTCAAACAGTGTTGTCTTTGGCAGAAGTGATACGCTATGACTGTGAGCTTCTTATGGAAGCTTTTCCTGAAGCGCAGATAGTCTTACTTACCCCAATACAGTCTGTCGCAACTAACGACATTGGCAAGGTTAGTGACATCATCGCAGAGTGTGGACACATGATGAGCCTGAGTGTGATAAGACAGAATTATGGTAGTAGCATCTATCGTGTACGTGAAAAAGTTCAACACAAATATACCTCAGATGGTACGCATACAACGGAGTTAGGGGCCCGCCGTAACGGTTATTTCATAGCGAATCAACTCAATGCAATCTTGTTGTATTAGACAGCGTATTTGATATTTAATCTATATAAGTTTCAAACTAAGGATATATGGTTTTCTCGGATTTGTTTTTCCTGTTTGTGTTTCTGCCAGCATTTGGACTAAGCTATTTGCTGGCTACATGGATAGACAAGCTTATTGGTAAAAGGAACTCTGACGTTCCAATAGACTCGGCAGAAATAGCAAATGCTAAGTACACCTGGCGTAATTTCATTCTTGTTGTTTTCTCTTTTATATTCTATGCATGGGGAGAGCCGGTATACGTTTTCCTGATGTTTTTCTGTGTGATAGTAAACTATCTGTCAGGACGATTCATAGACAGTAAGGAGAGCAGTGGGCGAAAGACGGCACTCGTAATAGGCTTGGTGATAAATATTGCCATACTTGGAATATTTAAGTATGCCGGATTTTTTGCAGGTGTATTAAACGATGTGGGAATACCAATGCCTGTGCCAGCTATTTCATTGCCGATAGGTATCAGCTTTTATATCTTCCAGTCAATTTCTTATTTGGTGGATGTATATCGCAGGGAATCACCTGTACAAAAGAAGTTCCTTAATCTGTTGCTGTATATATCAATGTTCCCTCAACTTATTGCGGGACCTATAGTACGCTATGGTACTATAGCACATGAGATAAGTAACCGCCATGTCTCTAGCAGTGATTTTGCCGATGGCCTTTTCCGGTTTCTTACAGGTTTAGGAAAGAAGGTTATTTTAGCCAATCAACTCTCAGAGATATCTGATCAGTTCCTCGTAAATGGTTTGAATGATCTCTCGATGAGTGGTGCCTGGATAGGTGTTCTTGCTTTCACCCTTCAGATATATTTTGACTTTTCAGGTTATTCTGACATGGCAATAGGCTTAGGGCGATGCTTAGGTTTCCACTTCAATGAGAATTTCCACCATCCATATTGTTGTGACTCCATTACAGATTTCTGGCGCAGGTGGCATATCTCTCTTGGCAGCTTTTTCCGCGACTATGTATATATACCTTTGGGAGGTAATCGTAGGCATCAAGCATTGAATATCCTTATAGTGTGGTTCCTTACAGGTATGTGGCATGGAGCCAGTTGGAATTTCATAATCTGGGGTGTCTATTTCGGTTTGATAGTAATGTTGGAGAAATATACAATTCTGAAGATTAAAAAGTATATCCCTTCTGTATTTTTGCACATCTATAGTCTCTTGCTTGTTATTATTGGTTGGGGAATATTCTATTTCGATGATTTTGGAAAGATGCAAGTATTCTTCAATTCTTTTGCCGGGCAAGGTGTGGCATTGACAGACTTCCTTTCTCAGACCACGTTGACGGACTATTTCTGGCTTTGGATAGTGGCGTTGGTATTTTGTTTGCCTGTGAGGGAATGGTGTGTAAATCTTCTTGCGAGGATGTTTGTCAGGAAGGAATCCGGTGATAATGCTGTTAATGGTTTGGATTCCTCAGAATCCTCAAATGCCAAGTCATTCTGGTATCGCTTTTTTGTTTATTCCGCTCGCACTGTAGTGTCTGTAGTTATACTTGTACTAAGTGTGGCATTACTGGTTGGTGCCACTAATAATGCGTTTATATATACACGATTCTGAAGCAATAAATGATTGAAGATATGAGAAAAAGGAAATATATAACATTGTTGCTGTTGTTGATAGCACTCATCGTGTCCTCAGATGCTAAGGCACAAGACATCCCGGTTAGGCGCACACCTTCAGGGATTATCATTATGGGTAATGGAGGCATGGTAAGGGCTTTTGAGCCGTATAGTGGGAAAATTGAGAATGTAATGGCTTATTCGGCAATGGTTAATCACTATGCCGATACATTTTCTCCTGATGTCAAAGTTTTTTGTATGGTTATCCCAACTGCGGTAGGATTGTATTGTCCCGACAAAGCGAAGGCATGGACTAAAGACGAGAACACAAATGGCAATGCTATGATAAAGGCATTATCAGACAAGGTTACTGCCATAGACCTTTTCCCTGTTATGAGGAAACATCTCTATGAACCGATATATTCCCGTACTGATCATCACTGGGCTCCTTTAGGTGCATACTATGCGGCACAAGCGTTTGCGCAGGCTGCAGGCGTACCTTTTATGGAGTTATCGCAATATGATAAGAACGTAATCCATAACTATGTGGGTACGATGTACAGGTTCTCGAAGGATGCCTTCGTAAAGCGAGCTCCGGAGGAGTTTGTATATTATACACCAAAAGGTGTTGAGTATAAAACCACATATATTAAATATCATCTTGATAAAGGGCGGAAAAAAGTAGTGGGTGAAGATGCTCCTACAGTGGAGAGTTTTTTCCGTAGCTATCCTGATGGCGACAGTCATGCCTATCTTACGTTCTTCGGTGGGGATGACCGCACGATTAAGGTAGAGACCTCTACAAAAAACAACCGGCGGCTTGTAATTCTCAAAGACAGCTATGGAAATGCCATTCCTGGTTATCTGTTTGGCTCTTTTGAGGAAATTCATGTGATAGATTGTCGTTATTTCACCAAGAACATCACCAGATATGTGCGTGATAACAAAATTACTGATATTCTTTTTGCTAACAACATAATCCATGCGTCACTGGAGAAGACTGTAAACTCCTATGCGCAATACCTGAGACTTGAAAACTGAAAAAATGAAAATACATCATTTATATATATCCATAGTGCTGATCTTGTTTGTCGCACTCACTATAGTCTTTGACACTTTTCCGAGAAGTACGGTGTCTGAACTTGAGAAACGCTCACTCGCTAAGTTCCCGGAATTTACTATAGATAAGCTTGCGGATGGCTCGTTCTTTAAGGAAGTGTCATCATGGTTCAGCGACAGTGAGCCATATCGTGATAATCTCATGGCATTAAGTATGGGAGTGAAGGATGCTATCCGAGTGTCATTCTCTGATGAGAGTATTTCGTTTCATGCGTCTGAGGACACTCCGTTGCCAGCAAAGAAGACAACAACAGATCCCGAGAAGTTCACGGCAGATGAGTATAAGAACAACATTAATGCCAACGAGGTGGCTAAGATTGCTAATGCCGGTATTGTAGTTGTGGGCAAAGGTGATAATGTACGTGCGTTTATGGTGTATGGTGGCGGTGCTCAAGGTGGTGTGGGCTATGCCAATGCTGCTAATACCTATAAGCGTGAGCTGGGAAAGGATGTTAATGTGTATTGTATGGCAATACCTACAGCAATGGAATTCTATTGTCCGGACAAGGTTAAGCCGCGCACTCGTGAAGAACGACTTACTATCAATAATATCTATTCGCATCTAAATTCTGACGTGAAGCCTGTTGATGTATACACGCCACTTGCCTTACATGCCAAGGAGAATATCTATTTGCGTACAGACCACCATTGGTCTCCGTTGGGCGCTTTCTATGCGGCACGAAAGTTTGCAAATGTAGCCAAAGTGCCATTTAAGAACCTCAAGTCGTATGAGACCCATTCTGTACCTGATTTTGTGGGTACGATGTACGGATATTCAAAGGATATTGCAGTGAAGAATGCGCCAGAGGTTTTCGTATATTACACGCCAAAGGGTGTGACATATGAGACCACACACATCAATTATGAGCTGAATGAAAATTATAAGGTGATAAAGGAATATCAGCCGGTAAAGGGAGAATTCTTCTTTAAATACAAAGGTGGAGGAGCTTATTTTACATTCATGGGCGGTGACAGGAAACTTGTGACGGTTAAAACATCGACCAATAATCACCGACGGTTGGCAATAATCAAGGATAGCTTTGGTAACGCTCTCCCTGGGTATATGTTCTTCTCTTTCGAGGAGATTCACGTAATAGATTTCCGCTACTTCAATCATTCTCTTAAACAATATGTTAAAGACAATGGCATAACAGATGTGCTTATCTGCTGCAATATATTCAATGCATACTCAGACAACGTAGCTAAAAAAATCGAGAATCTGCTTGATAATATACATTCGGCAGATACATCTAAAAAAGCAAAGGATAATGATAAAGCTGCAAAAAAAGATGGTGAGGATACTAAGAATAATAGTAAAGCATTAAAGAAAGCTGACAAAGAGCTGAAGCAAGAGAATAAAGAAGTTAGGAAGGAAAACCAGGATAGTGAAGAAAAAGAGCAAACTTCAGAAGAATAGAATACAAAAAGTATAGTGCATATAAAAGTAAAGAATCTGCAAGTGGCTGATATTCAGTTTCTTGCAGATTTTTAAAAGTGATCCGTTTGGGGCTCGAACCCAAGACCCCAACATTAAAAGTGTTGTGCTCTACCAGCTGAGCTAACGGATCTTTCTTCGGTCTTTAAACCTGTACCAACTCTCCTTTTTTGTTGAAAAGCGGTGCAAAGGTAGTATCTTTTTTTTGATTAGACAAATTATTTTCAGTTTTTTTCTTCTTTTACATTATTTTCTTGGCAGTTTCAGATAAATGTTGTAATATTGCATACTTAAAAACAGATTAATTTAAAATATAAAGAGAGATGGGATTCTTTAAGGCACTATTCTCCGGCAAGGAAGAAACTCCTGAGGAGAGAAGGCAGGAAAACAAGGATAAAGATTTCGATGTATTGAAATATGACGGAGTACGCGCTATGAAAACAGGGCAGCTCGATTATGGCATTAAATGTTTCAAGCACGCTTTGTCAATCCATGATGATTTGGAAATCCACGACCATCTTTCATTAGTATACATACAGAAAGGAGCCCTGGAAAAAGCCATAGAGGAGCTACAATTATTGTCAGAGGCGCAGCCAGACAATATTCATATATGGATACGTAAAGCCAATGTGGCATATATGTTAGAAGACTATCAGACAATGTATGAAGCTGCTGAGCGCGCCATCGACCTTGATAACGAGGAACCTTTATCTGTATTTCTACGTGCCCGGGCATCCAAGGGGCTTGGTGACAATGTCGGTGCTATTGCAATGCTTACAAAAGCCATATCACTTGACCATAATTATGGTGACGCATATCTCCTTCGTGGTGAAATGTTGCTTGACATGGGTGACAAGGAAGGTGCTAAGGCTGATGTCGCATGGCTTCTTGAGAATATCGGTGACCATGAGGATGTGTTGTTGCTTGACGCACGTATAAAACAGGCTTGTGGCGATATAGAGGGAGCGTTAAGTCAGTATCAGCATGTGATAGATAGCAATCCTTTCTGCGTGGCAGCTTTCCGTCAGCGCGGTGCTCTCTATCGAGAGCAAGGTGATATGAAAAAAGCTGCGGAAGATGCTGCCATGGTGCTTGAGCTAAGTCCAGATGATGCTGCCAAGGTCAATGGTGAGTTCTCGTCCGAAGGCATTGAGCAGAAAGTCAGGGATGCATATAAAAACGCAAACCCATTGGGTCTTTAATCACTATTCTTAAGAAGGTCAGGTCTTAATCGTTTTGTGCGTTCCATAGCCTGCTCAAACTCCCACTGTTTTATCTTTGCCTCGTTGCCGCTTAGTAATATTTCCGGCACTTTCCAGCCTTTGTAATCAGCAGGACGGGTATAGATAGGCGCAGATAGCATGTCGTCTTGGAAACAGTCACTGAGCGCACTCTGTTCGTCGCCAATTACTCCTGGCACTACTCTTATTATGGCATCAGCCATGATGGCTGCAGCTAACTCGCCACCGGTAAGTACATAGTCGCCAATAGAGATTTCCCTTGTGATGAGGTGTTCCCGTATGCGGTGGTCAATGCCTTTATAATGGCCACACAGGATAATGATATTCTCTTTCATTGACAACTCATTCGCCACATGTTGATTGAACTGCTCACCATCAGGGGAGGTGAAGATAACCTCATCGTAGTCTCTTTCTGCCTTCAAGGCTGAAATACATCGGTCAATAGGCTCACATTGCATCACCATTCCCGCGAAACCACCATATGGATAGTCGTCCACACGTCGCCATTTATCAGTAGTATAGTCACGAAGATTATGCAGATGGATCTCAGCCAAACCTTTTTTCTGTGCCCTTGCCAGGATAGATTCGGATACAAAACCTTCCAGCATCTCTGGTAAGACTGTTATTATGTCAATCCTCATAATACTTATCCTTTTTCAATCATTATGTCGCGTTTTACGTTGTTGCGGATTTTCATAAGATAGTTCTTCATGCCTGTAGCATCCTTCTTGTCAATAATTTCCAACAACTCCTTCAGTTCTGTACGTATTTGTGATACTTGGTCGTGTGTGTAAGGATTAAAAAGAATTTCCTGTAAGAGATAATCATCCTCATTCAATACACCTTTAGCTATTTTCATGTGGCGTTTGAATGTTGTTCCAGGAGCGTCCTGATGCTTCATCACCGCAGCGAAAACGAATGTGGAGACAAAAGGAATACTAAGTGAATATGCAACGGTCTTATCGTGCTCCTCAAATGAATACTCATAGATATTTAGTCCAAGCTTTTGGTATAAGTCTTTGAAGAAGAGTCGTCCGATAAAGTCACCCTCATTGATGATTATGGCATTCTCCTCAGAAAGTTGGTTGAGGTTTGCAAATGTCGGTCCGAACATAGGGTGGGAGCTGGCGTAGTGCATGCCTGTGCTCTCATAAAACTCTTTCAATCCAGTCTTTACCGATGAAATGTCAGTGATGATACAGTCTTTAGGCAAGTATGGTATAATCTCTTTGAATGCCGGTATTGTGTATTTTACCGTTACAGCGTTGATGACAAGCTCTGGCTTAAATTCCCTTACTTCCTCCAGATCCTGAAAACGAAGACAATTGTATGTAAAGCGCATGCGCTTTGGGTCTTTCTCGAAAACAGCTACTTCGTGCTCGAAGCTGAGCAGGTCGATGAAGAAACTTCCCATCTTTCCTGCTCCCATTATTAATATCTTCATTTTTTTCGTTATTTCGTTATTTCGTTTTATATCGTTATTCCGTTATATCGTTATATCGATATTTCATTATGCCGCTATTTATTGATAATCTCCAATTGTTGGCGGACACTCTCCTCGTGGATAGTCTCGAAAATGGTGGCAACACTTTGTGCGGACAAACCACAGAATACTCCTTGTGCGCCACGTTTCTCAAGAATCTCATTGTAGCGGTTTGTCTGAAGCACTGTCATGTTATGCTCTTTCTTGTATTGGCCGATCTCGCGACATACTCTCAGACGTTTAGCCAAAAGGTTCATAAGCTCATTGTCAAGTTCGTCAATTTGCTTACGAAGGGTTTGAATGCCTTCCGTAGTAACAGTCTCGTCACGTACAACAAGCAAAGAGAGGATATAGTCGAGCACGTCTGGTGTTACCTGTTGCTTGGCATCGCTCCAAGCCTCGTCTGGGTTGCAGTGACTCTCAACGATAAGACCGTCAAAGCCAAGGTCCATAGCTTGCTGGCACAATGGCGCAATGAGTTCTCTCCTGCCTCCAATATGGCTTGGGTCGCATATAATAGGTATGTTTGGGATTCGTCGTTTTAGTTCAATAGGGATCTGCCACATCGGAAGGTTGCGATAGATTTTTTTGTCATAGCTGGAGAAACCGCGATGAATGGCTGCCATGCGCTTTATACCTACTTGGTTTATACGTTCCATTGCTCCTACCCATAGCTCAAGGTCTGGGTTCACAGGATTTTTTACAAAGACGGGAATGTCAACTCCTCTCAAAGAGTCGGCAAGAGCTTGAACCGCGAAGGGGTTGGCACTTGTGCGGGCACCTATCCAAAGAATATCGATATCATATTTAAGTGCCAGCTCCACATGCTCAGGTGTTGCCACTTCCGTTGCAACAAGCATTCCTGTCTCATTCTTTACTCGCTTCATCCATGGCAGGGCTTTCTCTCCGTTTCCTTCAAAGCCTCCTGGCTTGGTGCGTGGTTTCCATACTCCGGCACGAAACATGTGGCAGCCTTTCATGGCAAGCTCATTGGCAGTTTTCATTACTTGCTCTTCAGTCTCGGCAGAACATGGTCCTGCTATGACGATAGGGCGTCTGTTGTCACTCGGTAATCTCAGGGCTTCTAATTCAAGTTCCATATCTTTTAGATTTTATTTTTTCCTTATTTATTCTTGTTTGTATACGTTTCCTAAATTTCTATTTGCTCAATTCTTTTGATTGCCTCCTGAATCTTCTCCTCTTTTGCACATAGAGAGATTCGGATGTATCGCTCACCGTTGCTTCCGAAAATAAAGCCAGGGGTGATAAATACGCGTGCTTCGTGGAGTACCCGTTCTGTAAGCTCCTCCACGTTGTCGTAATGCTCTGGTATCTTTCCCCATAGGAACATGCCAACTTGTGTGGGGTCAAATGTACAGCCAAGTATATTCATTATACGCTCTGCTAAAATCCTGCGCCTGCGATAGGTCTCAATATTAGCCTGATGGTGCCATTCCTGAGTGTTGCTTTGGTATGCTTCCGCAGCCGCAAGTTGAATGCCGCGGAACGTTCCACTGTCAATGTTGCTTTTTATCTTTAAAATCCATGATATAAAGGTGGGGTTTGACGCACACATTCCCACACGCCAACCTGGCATGTTGTGGCTTTTCGACATTGAGTTGAATTCTATGCAACAATCCTTTGCACCAGGGACTTGTAATAGTGACATTGGATTCGTGTTAAGAATCAGAGAGTAGGGATTGTCGTTTACTACTACAATGTTGTGTCTCTTGGCAAATGACACCAAACGCTCGTAAGTTTCCATGCGTGCGTTGCCGCCAGTCGGCATGTTTGGATAGTTTGTCCACATCAGTTTTACTCTCGAAAGATCTTTCTTCTCAAGCTCGTCAAAATCGGGTTGCCATCCATTGTCCTCGCGAAGATTGTAGTTTACAATCTCAGTGCCAAGAATTTTGCTCAGTGAGGTATATGTTGGATATCCAGGGTTTGGTACAAGCACTTGGTCGCCAGGATTGCAGAATGCCAAGGTTACATGCAGTATACCTTCCTTGGAACCTATGAGCGGCTGGATTTCTGTTGCCGGATCAAGTGTTACTCCATACCATCTCTTATAGAAATCCGCCATTGCGTTGCGAAGTTCTGGTGTTCCCATCGTCGGCTGATAGCCATGTGCGGATGGTTGCTTGGCAATCTCACATAACTTGTTGATTGTCTGCTCTGACGGTGGCATGTCTGGACTGCCTATGGCAAGGCTGATAATATCCATGCCTTCTGCATTCATCCGAGCCACCTCTTTTAGTTTCCTGGAGAAATAATATTCTTGTACTTCCGATACTCTGTCGGCAGGTCGTATTGTTGTGGTCATATCTTCTTGTTTGCTTTTATACATTAATAATTATCTCAGTGTATATGTGTAACTCAGCTTTTCTGGCATTCAAGATACTCACCTAAGATTTTCAACTCTTTTGTGAGAGGTGTAATGGCATCTATTGACTGTCTGTATCTTGTGAGATTGTCGTATGTGACATCAACATAGAACATGTATTCCCATTCATGACCGATAATAGGTAATGACTGTATTTTAGTAAGATTGATGTTATAGAACGACAATATAGTGAGGATCTTACTAAGGCTTCCCTCCTCATGGGGAAGGGAGAATACCAAACTTGACTTGTTGGTTTTCTCCAAGGAACGTAGGAAATCCGCTTTTTGGGGAGCAGTGGCAACGAGAAAACGGGTAAAGTTGTGTTTGTTGTCCTCTATACCGTCTTCCAACACTTTTAGTCCATAATACTCGGCTGCTGCGGCGTGGCAGATAGCTGCCCAGCTACGGCAATGATGCTCTGCGATATATTGTGCGGCTCCAGCCGTGTCCTCTGCCTCCACAGCCTTCAGCTCAGGATGGTTGGCAAGAAACTGGCGACACTGTTGTAGCGCCACTGGATGGGAATGTACTTCCTGTATTGTACTCCAGTCATCCTCTGGCAGGCAGCAGATGCAATGGCGGATATGTAGCTTGTGTTCACCAACCACAGTTGTGCCTGACATGCGGAGGAGGTCATAGTTATGTAATAATGAGCCGGCGATGGTATTTTCTATGGCAAGCATGGCAACTATGGTGGGATCACGACGTACATTCTCAAATACCTGTTCGAAAGTGCGGCAACATATCAACTGCATCTGTTCACCTTCAAAATACTCATTTGCGGCAATGTCGTGAAATGAACCAATCTCTCCTTGTATGGCAATTCTTTTCATATTTAGTATATTATATAAAAAACCCGCTTTCACTTAAAGTGAAGCGGGGTCGTTGTATAATTCTTATTTTATTTCTCGTCTTATGTTTATTTACGACTTACCGCTTCACAGATCTCTGCAAAGTAAAAGTAATAGCCGTAAAAATAGGTGTATGCCTTATCCATGACGTTTTGTTTTCTATTTTCGCTTGCAAAACTACAACATTATTTTGGTTCTTGCAAACATTTTGACGGAAAAATCTACTTTTTTGTTTCAGTTTCTTATGTGAACGGTAAAAATACAATACCCATGCAGCTGATTTTAGTAAATTTAGTACAAATTTCCTCAAAAATTTTGCCATAAGAAAATAAATCATTAAATTTGTAGGATATAAAAGACTTTGCAATGAAACAAACAGACCAGAGAAAGTTCCTGTTAGGGATGTCTCTTGGAGAGCTGAGGAATGTCGCAACGGAACTTGGGATGCCCGCCTTTACAGGTGGACAGATTTGCAAGTGGCTATACGTACAGCATGTCAGCTCAATAGACGAGATGACCAACATCTCAAAGGTGAACCGTGAGCGTTTGAAGGAGTATTACGAAATAGGTGTCATGCCACATGTTGATGCTCAATATTCCAAGGATGGGACAATTAAATACCTTTTTCCCGTACGGTGCGACAGCGACGGTAGGGTTAGATTCGTGGAAACGGTGTATATACCAGATGGCGATCGGGCGACACTGTGTGTGTCATGTCAGGTGGGATGTAAGATGAACTGTCTTTTCTGTCAGACAGGCAAGCAGGGGTTTGACGGGAATCTGGCAGTGTCGGACATACTGAACCAGATATATGCCTTGCCGGAACGTGACAAACTCACAAACATAGTCTTCATGGGACAGGGTGAACCGATGGATAACCTTGAACAGGTGCTGAAGGCTACTCAAGTGTTGACATCTGATTGGGGATTTGCATGGAGTCCACGGCGCATAACAGTCAGCTCTGTTGGAATTAAGAATAAGCTCCAGCAATTTATAGAGCAGAGCGAGTGTCACGTGGCAATAAGTATGCATTCTCCGTTTCCTGAGCAGCGAGGGCACCTGATGCCGGCAGAGCGTGGAATGTCAATTGAGGAGATCGTCAAGTTATTGCGTAACTACGACTTCTCCCATCAGCGAAGATTGTCGTTTGAATATATTGTATTCAAGGATGTTAATGACTCCCGTGCTCATGCGCGTGCGATAGTAAATCTGTTGGACGGACTGGACTGCAGGGTCAATCTTATACGTTTCCATCAGATACCGGATATACCATTGCAAGGTGTTGATGATGCTAAAATGGAGGCTTTTCGCAATTACCTTACCACACATGGTGTGTTTACAACCATAAGGGCGAGCCGGGGACAAGACATCTATGCTGCTTGTGGGTTACTGTCAACTGAGAGGATGTCATGACGAAAGACTGTATATATGTGCTTCTTGTGGTTATGTTCCTGCTTGCGGTAGGATGTTCCGATCGTCCTGAAATGTTGCCGAGGAGTGGGGGGAGTCCGTATGAGGTGTTATTGGTCGGTGATGCAGACAGCATATTATATAAAGCCTTGGATGTTGACATGGCAGGACTGCCGCAACCAGAACCGCTTTTCGATGTCTCTACCATCGATAACAGTCAATTCAAAGATGCGGCAAGGCTTTCGCGTGCCATCGTAAGACTTGAAGTAGACAGTACAATATATACTCAGTCACATGTGAGATTTGAGAAAAATGTCTTTGCGCGTCCACAGATAGTAGTGTATGTCACATCACCATCAAAGGATGAGTTGTCGTCTTTTATGGAGAGTCAGGGGGGTAAGATGCTTCGTAACCTTCTGGTAAAGGCAGAGCTTAATGCGTCTGTTGCCGCCTTGCGGCAAAAGCATAACGTAGAGGCAGAACAGATGGTCTATGAGCAGTTTGGCATAAAGATGCTAATACCTGCTGATATGCTTTCGAGCAAGAAAGGTAAACACTTTCTCTGGTTGTCTGATAATGCCAATAGTGGGATGCGTAATATCTGTGTCTATTCCGTCGCGGGACATGTTGATGACCCCATCGCGGTACGTGACAGCATTATGATGGTAAATATTCCTGGAGAGCACGAGGGGATGTTCTTGCAAACAGTGAGGGAATCTGTTTTTAAAGAAAAAGCAGTTACTAAAGATTCTGTTTTATCTGAGCGTGATGTTTTCCGAGGATTGTGGGAAATGCGTGGTGACGCCATGGGAGGTCCATTCGTATTGCATATAATAAGGGTGGATGATTATACTGTTTTCGTTGAGGCATTTGTCTATGCTCCGGAAATGCGTAAGAGGAATAAACTCAGGCAACTTGAGGCTATACTGTTTAGTGCTAAAAATGAGACTATTACAGAAAAGAAACTATCAAACTAAATAACAAAATAAATATAATGGAAGATAAAAGAATCCGCGTAGCAATTACGCATGGAGATACCAATGGTATCGGATACGAACTGATTTTTAAAACATTTGACAACCAGGGTATGCTTGAGCTGTGTACTCCTATTATCTATGGCTCGCCAAAAGTAGCTACATACCACAGGAAAGCTCTTGGGTTAGAGTGTAATTTCTCTATTATCTCAAAAGCTGAGGATGCGCGTGAGGGACGCATAAACCTTCTTACTGTATTTGACGATGAGATAAAGGTAGACCTTGGCAATCCCACAGAGGAGTCAGGTACAGCTGGATTGCGGGCAGTTGACAGGGCTTTGGAAGACTATTCAAAAGGTTTGTTTGACGTTCTTGTTACAGCACCGATAGAAAATAATGAAGCCTTTCACTTCAGTGGGCAGAGTCGCTATATAGAAGATCATATTGATGCGGCGGGAAAAGGTATCAGCATGTTTGTTAATAATAATGTGCGTGTTGCCTTGGCAACCCGCAATATTCCTCTGCGGCAGGTTGCCGACACAATATCCAAGGCTGCTATTATAGACAAGTGTAAATGTCTGCATGATTCTTTGCGGCGTGACTTCAGGATATCTAATCCCCGGATAGCCATTCTTGCGGTGAACCCGAAAGCTGGCGATAATGGTCTTATCGGCTTGGAAGAGAAGGAAGTGCTTGCTCCTGCTGTAGAAGACCTCTTTGTCGATGGTGTGAAAGCTTTTGGACCGTATGCTGCGGACGAGTTTTTCAGTGAACGTCTTTACTCGCAGTTTGATGGCGTACTTGCAATGTATTATGACCAAGGTATTACACCGTTCCGCTCGCTAAGCCTTGATGATGGAGTTAGTTTTATAATGGGAATACCTCTTGTATGTACTTCTCCAGACCTTAGTGCCGGATTTGGTGTAGCGGGAAAAGGACAGGTTGATGCCAACGCTATGCGTCAGGCAATTTATACAGCCATAGATATCTTCCGTCATCGTAAAGAGTATGATGAGCCAATGGCAAATCCTTTGCAGAAACTTTATAAGGAGAAGAAAGACGAAAGTGAGAAAGTAAGGTTCAACATACCTAAAAAGAAAGAAGAGCAGGGGAGTGCCCAATAAGTTCACATGTCCTCATAACTTAGGGAGTTAGATAGAGCTAACTCCCCAAGTTCTAAAAGTGACTTATATTCTGTATAAGTCAGTCCTGAGACTGTTAGTATTGTCACATTTTATGTGAACCCCTAAGCTTATAAGCCTACGTAGCATCTTGATGTCGAAGGATTTGATAGCGTTCTCTTGGTGATCAATCATAAAGTGTTTGATTTTTCTTAGGAAGAGAATCTTTGTGTTTTTGCCTTCGCAAATAGTAATGGATGTTATGTTGTGGATATTAACATCTGCGAAGTCATTCTTTATCAATCCCTCATGCTTACATTCATAAAGGAATCTCCTGAAGACTTTGGTGGATGAGAAGAATCTCGCAAGAGGCATGTTTCGAATGTCCTTTTTTGTCACAAGGGCAATGATGGCTTTTCGATCCATATCGCATCGCACCATCTCGAGCAGATGTAATAATGCTTCCCTGCAGGTCTCATCATCCTTTGGCAACTGGTCAAAGGAGAAACGGTTGTTAACTCTGGTTGTCTCACTCTCTAAGAATTTTTGGGTAGTAATAGTACCCATGACGAAATCTAATTCTTCGTCTTCTAATAGATAATAAATCATGATTAAAAATTTATGAATTAAAAAAAAAGATGTGCCAAAATTGGCACATCCGGAGATATAATTCAGAATAATTCTTTCTTTTAGAAGAGAGACAGTTGTGTTATTCCATGGTCTTTGTTGCCGAACCTGTTAATGAACTCCTCTTCAGAAAGGATAGGGATGTTCAGCTCGTGTGCTTTTTTGTTTTTGCCAGATGTAGAAGTAATATCGTTGTTTATAAGGAATGAGGTGCTTTTACTCACGCTTCCAGTGACTTTCCCTCCTTGACTTTCGATATATGCTTTTAACTCGTTACGGTTAGAGTAATGGTGAACGTCACCAGTGATGACAAAGGTCATGCCACTGCATAACCCATTGGAAGATTTATGTTCTCTTTGCGTGACGGTTATCTCCTGAAGGAGGTTGTTAAGCATTCGCATGTTCTCATTGTCGCTGAACCATGCGGTGATAAGAGTAGAACGCTCAGGACCGATGCCGTCAATATGTGAGAATGTGGTATCACCATTTGTGTTACCTTCTTGCGCTATTTGTACGAAGTCATGGAAGTCGTAGACTGAGAGCAGGCGTTTTGCTACGTCCGGACCACATTTTGGTATGCTGATGGCGGTAAGAAGTCGCTCGGCATCAGCCTCACGGGCTTTATCTATGGAGCGCATGATATTGGAGGCAGATTTCTCTCCGAATCCTTCGAGTGAGGCTATCTCACGGATGTGGTTTCGTAACTTGTAAATGTCTGCATATTCGTGAATCCAGCCGTTAGAGATAAATTTCGCAAGTGTTTGCTCTGAGATACCGTCAATGTCCATACCTGCCTTTGACACAAAGCGGGCATATTTGCGCAATTGCTTTGCGGGGCATACAGGGTTTGAACAATGAAGAGTTCGTGTGCCGCTGGCGTCACTGGTGACAATCTCGGTGGGTGAGCCGCAGGCAGGGCAGGTGTCAGGAATAGAAAGTGTCCCCACAGACTCCTCTACTCTCACAACCTTTGGAATGATCTTGTTTGCCTTGATGACATATAACTTCGTTCCTGCTCCACCTATACCTAAGCGCTCACATTCACTGATATTACATAGAGAGGCACGCTTTACGGTGGTTCCCTCCAAGTCTACAGGTTGGAATATGGCTACAGGTGAGATGGTGCTTGCCGCACATGACCATTCGATCTCTTTGAGTTCTGTATATGCCTCTTCATCCTGCCACTTAAAGGCAAGACCTCCACGGGTGGCATGGTGCCCGGTAACACTTCCTGTCTGTGCGTATGCCGTGTCGTCGTATGTTATGACAAGTCCGTCTACAGGAAAGGGATTCTCTCCACTTGTTACCTTTTTGCTGAAAAAATCTACCGCATTCTGTATGTTTACCTCATCTGGGACATCTATTAATTGACGCTCAACGGTAGAGAATCCCATTTTGTCAAGCCATTCCATGCGTGCTCCGAAAGATACTGTGCTGTCATCTTCTTTACCGGTGTATACCAATGAGAATGGAATCCATTGGATGTTTCTTCGCTTCACCTCCTCAATATCCTTAAGAGTCAGGGAGCCGGAAGCAAGGTTGCGAGGGTTGGCATAGTCCTCCCCGCTCTCAATAATGAAACGGTCAAAGTCGCTGTATGAGATTACAGCCTCGCCACGTATTACAATATGACCTTTATTAGCGATGTGGACGGGTATACCACTGATGGCACTTGCCAGATGGGTGATGTTGGTGCCGATATGTCCGTCGCCGCGTGTGACAACTTTTGAGAGCCTGCCGTTGTCGTATGTTACTACGAGAGTGAGGCCGTCTAACTTCCATGACATCCATACAGGACGCCCCTCTGCCCATTTAACTAATTCGGTCACTTGTTTGGTCTTTGCAAGGGAGAGCGCGGCAAACTCATGCTCTTCTTTCTTTCCCTCAACATTGTCTTCCGATACATTCTGAGTAGGCGAGGATGGCAGGATCTCGCCAGTCTCTTCCTCAAGAGTCTTAAGCTCGTCGAAAAGCGCATCCCACTCATGGTCCGACATTATTTCCATGCGTCCATTGTAATAAGCATCGGATGCCTTATTGAGCTTGTCAACAAGCTCATGTATTCTTTGTATCTTCTCTTCTTCTATCATTTGAGTTCCTTTTCCTCTTCCGTTTGTACTTCCTCTTTCTGTGTTACCTCATCATTCTCATGCTCTCTTGTCACATACCGTTGCCAGTAGGCTATTATGAGTGTGGTAAGGGGTAGGGCAATGATAAGACCGATAAAGCCAAGTAAGGCTCCCCATACAGATAGGGATAGAAGGAGGATGGCAGGGTTCAGTCCCATGGCTTTCCCCATGATTTTGGGAGTGACAATCATGTCAGTAATAACTTGTACAATACAGAATATAAGTACGGCAAGTCCGAAGATTACCCAAAAGTTCTGACCTGTGTCGGCTGCCTTCAGCAATGCGAGAAAGGCTGTAGGGATTAGCGCAAAGGTGTGTAAATATGGTACAAGGTCAAGTATTCCGATGAGTATACCCAGTCCGATTGCCATCGGAAACCCGATGATCGTAAACCCGATGCAAAACATTATACCCATGCATAATGCCACGAGACCTTGACCGCGGATGTAGTTGTTAAGCTCACGTGCCGCATCACTGGCAAGCTCTTTCCAGAAAGGACGGTTTTTCTTCGGAAAGATCTTAATCCAGTTCTCTGTAAGGAACTCATAGTCGAGTAATATGAAGAACATATATAATAAGGTGATGAATGAGGCGATGATACTGATGACAATATTCGCTGTCTGCCCGACGAATGAGAACACCTTCGGCATGCTTGTTTTTATTATGTCGGTGAAGTCATTGCTTTTAAGAAACTTCTCAATCTCATGCTGGTTTTCCTGCACCCAATCCTTGATATATGTTACAATATCTGTTGATTTCGTACTCTGGTTGATGAATTTCTGAATGAAATATCCCAGTTTCTCAAACTGTTCAACCATAGGTGGGAATATAAGATAGCAGATTCCGCCAATTACTAAAATGACAAAAATAAGAGAAACAATGATTGATAAGACCCGCCCGGGCACATGCAACTTAAATTGCACGAATTTGACAAGCGGATACATAAGGTATGCGAGAAACCATGCTATCGCAAATGGAAGAAGTACCCCGCTAAGGGATCTGATTATGAGGAACGTAGCTATGATGATAATGGCTGCGAATCCCCAACGTATAACTTTGTCAAATGTTATTTTATCATTCATGGCGTTTTTGGTAGAAGGTGATTAATAAAAAAGTGTTTGTCTATTGATGGGCAGTCTCCTCCTCTATAGCGTGTTGATAGCATTCCCTGCATAATGGCTCATATTCGGAGGTCTCACCAAGAAGCACACGCTTGTCATTCTTCACCAGCCTGTGGCTGACGTATGCAAGAGCTCCACATTTTACGCAGATGGCATGTACCTTCGTCACATCATCGGCTATGGCACATAAGGCTGGCATGGGACCGAAGGGTACTCCTTTGAAATCCATGTCAAGACCTGCTATTATAACACGTATGCCACGGTTGGCAAGCTCATTACATACCTCTGGAAGATGCTCGTCAAGGAACTGTGCCTCGTCAATACCTACCACGTCAATATCAGATGACAGCAATAAGATAGAAGTTGAGGATTCTATAGGTGTTGATGGAATTGTGTTGTGGTCATGGCTGACAACATCCTCATCAGAATAGCGCGTGTCGATGGATGGCTTGAAAATCTCCACCCGTTGTTTAGCAAACTTAGCGCGTTTCATTCTGCGGATTAACTCTTCGGTCTTTCCGGAGAACATTGAGCCGCAAATCACTTCAATCCTTCCTTGTCGGTGTCTCTCACCGTTTAGATGGCTAATTGTTGTCATGTTTTATGTGATTTTACATGATTATTTTCTTCATACCGATGCAAAAGTACAAATCCGTTTTAAAAATTGCAAAGAAACTGCCTAATTTTTTGTTAATAACCAGAATTTAATATACCTTTGTCCCCTGTCATGGGCATATTGTATCTTGTACCCACTCCAGTGGGTAACATGGAAGATATGACGATGCGGGCAGTAAGGATTCTCAAGGAAGCCGACATCGTATTGGCAGAAGACACCAGGACTTCTGGGAATCTTCTGAGACATTTCGATATACAGACGCACATGATGTCGCACCACAAATTCAACGAACATGGTACCTCGGCAGGAGTGGTGGAGCGACTTAAGGCCGGACAGACTATAGCCTTGGTAAGTGATGCGGGCACTCCAGGCATCAGCGATCCGGGATTCTTCCTCGTGAGGGAGGCTGTCGCTGCAGGTATAGAAGTACAGACCTTGCCGGGTGCGACAGCATTCGTTCCTGCGTTAGTATCATCAGGACTGCCATGTGACAGGTTCTGTTTTGAGGGTTTCCTCCCGCAAAAAAAAGGCAGGAAGACACGGCTGGAACAGTTGAGTGAGGAAACACGAACGATGGTGTTCTATGAGTCGCCATACCGTTTGGTAAAGACTTTGGAACAGTTCGCTGCCATATTCGGTGATGACCGGCAGGTCTGTGTATGCCGTGAGATATCAAAGATTCACGAGGAGTGTGTCCGCGGTAGCCTGTCAGAGGTCGTGACCCATTTCAAGGAAAAAAGTCCCAAAGGCGAGATAGTAATCGTCTTGTCTGGAAATATAGAGAAAAAGGTTAAATTAAATAAGGAATAATGAGAAAACTATTTTTCTTGGCAGTATGCGCAATGTCACTTACTGCTTGTAATCGGTTCGGTAAGCCGGAGACTAACCCGGCAATGATTCAGAATGACTCCCTTCGCGCAGTCATTGAGGCGCGTGACAACGAGATTAATGACATGATGGGAACGTTGAATGAGATTCAAGAGGGGTTCCGTGTAATCAACGAAGCTGAAGAACGTGTCACACTGGCTCAGACTGGTGAGAATGGCTCAGACAAGGCTGCTATCATCAAGGACAATGTGAAGTTTATCGCTCAGAGGATGGCTGAGAACCGTGAGCTTATTAAGAAACTCCAGCAACAGTTGCGTGAGAGTGGCTTCAAGGGCGACCAGATGAGACGCACACTTGAACAGCTGACCGCTCAGCTGGCGTTGAAAGACAAGGAACTTCAGAAGATGCGTGAACAGCTGGACGCAAAGGATATCCATATCTCAGAGTTGGATGAGGCTATCAACAACCTGAATACTGATGTGGCTACCTTGACGGCTGAAAACACTAATCTGACTACAGAAAAAGAGAACCTGCAGGAAGAGAACACACGTCAGGAAAAGACCATTGACACTCAAGACAAACAACTAAATACTGCTTGGTATGTCTTTGGTACGAAGCAGGAGCTCAAAGACCAGAATATTCTCTCTGACGGCAAAGTGCTGCAAGGATCATTCAACAAGAGCTATTTCACAAAGATTGATATCCGTGTAGACAAAGAGATAAAACTCTATACCAAGAATGCGAAACTCCTTACGACACACCCGTCAAGCAGTTATACATTGTCTAAAGACACTAACGGACAGTATGTCCTGCGCATTGTTGATCCAAATACATTCTGGAGTACAAGCAAATATCTCGTTATACAAGTGAAGTAGAATATACTTGGAATAAAGAGGTTAATTATTAAAATAATAAAGAGGTAGGTTGTTAAATAACACTCTGCCTCTTTCTTTTTTTATTTATGGAGCATAACGGTACGGTAGATAGTGTCTATACCACATTTGTGCTATTTTTTATATATTTATCAAACAGACGTGAACTTTTTGTGTTAAAAAGTTGCATATTGATAGAAAAAGCAGTACTTTTGCAAACTGTATTGAAAGTATTTAAGAAAAAATTAATAACATTGAGGTTTATATGAGTAAAAGACTAAGCTTAGTTTTAGCCTGTTTTTTCCTGTCTATAGGGATGGCATTGGCTCAAACAACAGTATCAGGAACCGTTATCTCAGGCGATGACGGTCAGCCTATCATCGGTGCCTCTGTCATGATTAAAGGTACCAAGATGGGTGGAGTGACTGACATTGACGGTCATTTCAGCATTAATTCGCCTCACGAGAAGCCGCAGCTGGTAATCAGCTATATCGGCATGAAAACCGTGACGGTTAAGGGAGGTCAGAATATTCATGTTACGCTCCAGCCGGATGCTGAAAGTCAGCGTTTGGATGAGGTGGTCGTAACTGGTATGCAGAAAATGGACAAGCGCTTGTTTACTGGTGCTACTACAAAGGTGAGTGCCGAAGATGCCAAATTGGATGGTGTCGCTGACGTGAGCCGTGCGCTCGAAGGTCGTGCGGCAGGTGTGTCGGTACAGAACGTTTCCGGTACATTCGGTACAGCTCCTAAAATACGTGTACGTGGTGCAACCTCAATCTATGGTAGCTCAAAACCGTTGTGGGTTATCGATGGCGTAATCCAGGAGGATGCTGTTGATGTAAGCGCAGATGATTTGTCTTCTGGTGATGCCGTGACATTGATTTCAAATGCTATTTCCGGACTTAGTGCGGATGATATAGAGAGTTTCCAGGTGTTGAAAGACGGTTCCGCCACCTCTATCTATGGCGCGCGCGCTATGGCAGGTGTCGTTGTCGTTACAACTAAGCGTGGTAAGGCTGGTCGTAGTACAATTAACTATACAGGTGAGTTCTCTTACCGTTTGAAGCCAAGCTACCGTGACTATAACATCTCCAATTCTCAGGAACAGATGGGTATCTATAAGGAGATGGCTGCTAAGGGCTGGCTTGAGTTCTCCGCCCTTGCAAATGGCTCAACCTCAGGTCTTTATGGCAAGATGTATAATGAAATAGCCAAATATAATGAGACAAATGGTCAGTTTGGTCTTCCTTATACTGATGCCGCTATGAACGCATACTTGCAGGAGGCTGAGTTCCGCAATACTGACTGGTTTGATCTTCTTTTCAATAATAATATTACGCAGAACCATTCTGCAAGTATCTCTACCGGTACAGAAAAGGCAAGCTTGTACGCGTCTATTTCCGCAATGAATGATCCGGGTTGGACTAAAGATGCCAAGGTTGAACGTTATACAGCTAACATGAACGCATCGTTCAATCTCTCAAAGAATCTTACCGTGTCATTGCTGACAAACGGTTCCTATCGTGACCAGAATGCTCCTGGTACGCTGGCAAGGTCTACCGATGTCGTAAGTGGTGCCGTAAACCGTTCTTTTGATATCAACCCGTTCAGCTATGCGATGAATACCTCTCGCACATTGGATCCAAGTAGTATATATACACGTAACTATGCTCCATTCAATATCTTTGACGAGTTGGACAACAACTATATAGCCCTTTCTGTTTCTGATATGAAATTCCAGGGCGAGATAACTTGGAAGCCAGTACTCGGACTTGAGATTCATGGTTTGGGCGCATATCGTGTGCAGAAAACATCTCAGGAGCATTTCATCTTGAACAACAGTAACCAGGCGGAAGCTTATCGCGCCGGTGTTGACAACCCGAATATCCAGAATAGTAACAGTTATCTCTATACAGATCCGTCGGAGCCAAACTCACTGCCAATCTCAGTGATGCCAACTGGTGGTATTTACACTCGTAACGACTATATGGTGCGCCAGCTTGACTTCCGCGGTACAATACAATATAATAAGGTGTGGAATGACACACATATTATGAACCTTTTTGCAGGTATGGAGGCTAACAAGACCGATAAGGATCAGATGTTCCACTCCGATTATGGTGTAGACTATGATGCTGCGCGTCTTGTAACTATAGAGCCGAAATTCTACAAACAAGCAAAGGAGGAAGGCACAGTGTTGTCAAGCTTCGCTAAGGCTTGGACTCGTAACCTTGCTTACTTCTTCAGTGGCAGCTATTCTTATAAAGGACGCTATACAGCTAACTATACGCTCCGTTATGAGGGAACCAACAAACTGGGTAAGTCAAGAAGTGCCCGTTGGCTTCCTACGTGGAACGTCTCTGGTGCTTGGAACGTCAATGAGGAGACCTTCTTTAAGAACTGGATGGAGAAAAATAACGGTGCCTTCTCGCACTTGGCATTCCGTGCATCTTATTCTCTGACTGCCGACCGTGGACCATCTTATGTGTCAAATGCGCTTCCGATTTATTATTCAAGAAACGCATGGCGTCCTCAGGGAGATCAGATGGAGATGGTTATTGACTTGAGCGATATCGCTAACACAGAGCTGACATACGAGAAGAAGCATGAGCTTAACCTCGGTCTTGATGCCGGTTTCTTGCAGAACCGTATCAATTTCAACTTCGATATCTACTGGCGACAGAATTATGACCTGATTGGTTATATACAAACCCAAGGTGTAGGTGGTTTCATTGATAAGCTTGCCAATGTCGCTTCAATGCGCTCTCATGGTGTTGAGGCAACGCTGACAACACATAATGTCCAGGGAAAGGACTTCAAGTGGGATACTGACTTGACATTCGCTTATGCAAAGAACACGATTACTGATTTGAAGTCGAAGTCAAACGTAATCAACTTGGTAACAGGTTCTTCAAGCAGCCACTTCCGTGAAGGCTATCCAGTGTCAGCTTTGTTCTCTATCCCGTTTGCCGGACTTAACGATGAGGGTATTCCGACCATCATCAATGAGAAAGGTGAGGTTACCACGACAGATATTAACTTCCAGGAGTATGAGAACCTTGATTTCTTGAAATATGAGGGACCGACAGAGCCTACAATCACTGGTGGTCTTAACAATATGCTTCGTTGGAAGAACTGGAGACTGAATGTGTTCATCACATATTCATTTGGAAACAAACTTCGTCTGTATCCTTCATTTGCAGCAGGTTATTCAGACATGTCTGCTATGCCGAAGGAGTTCAAGAACCGTTGGGTTGTGCCAGGTGATGAGAAGAGTACGGATATTCCGGCTATTGCCAGTGTGCGTCAGTATTATAATGACCATCAGCTGTCTTATGCTTACAACGCATATAATTATTCTACTGCACGTACAGCAGATGGAGGCTTTATCCGTATGAAGGATATCTCACTTACTTATGATTTCAACCCGTCGCTTATTAATAAGATTGGTTTGAACACTGCTTCATTGAAGCTTGACGCAACGAACCTCTTCTTGATTTATGCGGATGATAAATTGAACGGACAAGACCCAGAGTTCGTCAATTCTGGTGGTGTGGCTACGCCAATGCCAAAGCAGTTCACACTGACAGTGCGCTTAGGTATCTAAATCCATGTGTATGTAATTGATTATGAACAGATTAAGATTTGAAAATATGAAGTCTATCAAATATATGATATTGTCACTTTGCTCAGCAGTTATGCTGTTGACATCGTGTACAGACAGTTTTCTTGATCATGAGCCGGATGAGCGAGTAACCATCGCCAACGTTGATCAAGTTTGCCAGTTGCTCAGTTCTGGTTATTCTACAAGCAACTACGGCTGGTTATGTGAGATTTCCAGCGACAATATTGTGGATATTAATGCTCCTTACCTTGCCACTCAGTCGAATGGCTCTGAGGTCCTTGTGCATTATAATCTGTCTTCTTACGGCAGAGAGGACGATGAGGCTTATCGCTTCGAGCCGGTGCGCTCATCAACAGACAGCGACTCTCCTTCCTCTATCTGGCAAGGTTGTTACAACGCGATAGCTACGGCAAACCATGCGCTTGTAATCTTGGATAATCTTTATGGCGGTGACTCCAGTACCCT
Organism: uncultured Prevotella sp.; assembly: GCA_905236455.1. Lineage (GTDB taxonomy): Bacteria > Bacteroidota > Bacteroidia > Bacteroidales > Bacteroidaceae > Prevotella. Next base: position 46,683 of record CAJOPT010000128.1, read on the forward strand.
GCCAGAGCAGGCAAAGGCTGCCTACGGTGAGGCATATCTTATCCGCGCTTACCATCATTTTATTCTTGTGAATATCTTCTCACAGGCATATAAGGATGATGAGGCGAGCAAGGCCGACAGAGGTATCCCATATATTACAGAGCCTGAGGATGTCGTCTCTGTTAATTATGACCGTGGTAACGTAGCTGATACTTATAAGAAGATAGAAGAGGACCTGACAAAGGGTCTCAGCATGATTAGCGATGTCAATTATAAAAAGCCAAAATGGCATTTCAACGTCAATGCTGCTCACGCTTTTGCGGCTCGTTTCTATCTCTACAAGCGTGAATATGACAAAGTCATTGAACATGCAAACTTCGTGTTGGGTACCGACCCAGCCACACTTCCGTCCAAGCTGATGGATTACTCACGTTTTGATGAGTGTACAAGCTCTTCCGACTACGCAGAGATCTGGCAGGGACCAAGTGAGAATAACAACTTGATGCTGATTGCGACATATTCTATTCAGTGGCGTCGCCAAATCGGTCGTCGTTATGCTTGTGCGGGAAAAGCCCTCCGTGACATAGAGTTCCACTTGGGACCAAACTGGCGTTGGTATCTGATGCCAGCGGCTGGTGTCAGTGGCGGAACCTTCTGGGATGGTACTCAGGATCATGGCTTCACCAGTGCCCGCATAGCAGAGCGTTTCGAGTATACTGACAAGGTGGCAGGTATCGGATATGCTCATGTTATTCGCAGGGAGTTCACTTGCAATGAGCTGTTGTTGGAGCGTGCTGAGGCAAAGTTGCTCAGCTCAAGCCATGATGTTGACGGTTGTGTAGCCGACCTGATAGCATACGAGGAGAGCCGTCAGTCGTTCTCTGAGTCAAACAAGAAGTTCTATACGTCAGGTAACGCACTTCAGCCTCTTACACGTGATATGATAGAGTCTTATTATGTAAAGACAACAAACTCCAATGTCTTTGAGAACTGGGACTTTACTCAGAATATGAGCAGCAGTTTCGTGATTCCACAGGACCTGGTGGTTTATATGAACTGCGTTAATGACATGCGTCGTTATGAGACAGCCTATACCGGTCTTCGTTTCTTCGACTTGAAACGCTTCGGTATTGAATACTCCCATCACTATAGTATTGATGATATTGAGTATAAGCTTACATGGAATGACCCAAGACGTGCCATTGAGGTTCCACAGGAGGTCATCGCCGCAGGTATGGAGGCATCACAGCCATTCGTGCTGAATACAACTAGTACACAAACAATGAAGCAAGAGTAAAATAGAGGAGGATATGATATGAATAGAATTTTTGTAAATAAATTACTGATTGCCGCTTTCACCGTTTTCCTTGCAGGAAGCTTTGCTTCATGCTCGGAGGAGGATCTGGATGCGACAATATTCGACACAAAGGAATACCCTCTTGACCGTACCAGCATCACATTCCCACTGGATACTTTCGTCAAGAAGAACTTCCTGGAGCCTTATAACCTACGTTATCTCTATAAGATGCAGGATATAGGCTCAGATATGAACTATAACCTTGTGCCTTGCTCATACGACCAAAGTGTCAATTTGGCAGTCCTTTGTAAGTATCTGTGGTATGATGTATACAAGGATAACGTTGGTGAGAAATTCCTGAAAATCTATAGTCCGCGTATTATACATGTGATTGGCTCACCGGCTTACAACCCATCGTCTGGTACAGAGGTGCTGGGAACGGCTGAGGGTGGTCTTAAGATTACGCTCTATAATGCCAACAATCTCTATGCCGACAACATAGACTACATGAATGAATACTTCTTCAAGACTATGCACCATGAGTTCAGCCATATCTTGAATCAGAATTACAACCGTCCTACGGAGTTTGACCTGATTTCTAACGGTAAGTATAATACCGTAAGCTGGAATGATACTCCGGACTCTGTCGCACTCGGACAAGGATTTATTTCTCCTTATGCATCTTCACAGGCTCGTGAGGATTGGGTAGAGGTGATTGCCAATTATATCGTCAAGGATACCGTTACATGGAAAAGAGCTTTGAGTACAGCTCAATATGACTGGGAGCTTGTGACTGATGTCGATGCAAAGCATTGGACAAGGTGCAATGCGCAAGTCTTGGCAGGACTGGCAAACCGTGACTCTGTAGGATATTTTGTCAGGGTATCATCAACCTCAGGAGGTGAGGATGAGACCTATGCTATCCAGCGTAAGGTTATACAGCGTGATGCGGATAACAAATATGCTGTTCCTGACGCCGAAGGAAATATCGTGTTTGTAAAGTCTTCAGGTATCGACGGTCGTGCCGTCATCCAGCAAAAGCTTGATATGGTAAGGGAATGGCTCAAGACTTATTTTGACTATGACCTTGAGAAGGTTCGTATGGCAGTGCAGCGTCGTCAGTGGCTCACCGATGCCGACGGAAATTTCATCTTTGATAATAATGGGAACTTTATCAATAACCTCACCTATGTGCGTGCAGACGGAACAACGCTTCTTGATGAGTTGCGTGCTGAGGTAGAGAAATATAAGGAGCTGCAGAAATAAATAATAACAAAAATAATGATATCAATATGAAAAAGATATTATCAATATCACTCCTTTGTGGAGTAGCTCTGGCGTTTACCGGATGTGTTCATGAAGAAGATGACATTTTTGACAAGTCAGCTGCCGAACGTCTGAATGAGGCTAAAGATGTATATTTCAGCCGTCTGACTGACTCAGAGGCAGGCTGGGCAATGGAGTATTATCCCACTAATGGCGATGAGGCTCCACAAGGTGCAGGCTATCTGATGTTGGCTGATTTCAACAAGGACAATTCTGTGAAAGTCGGAATGCGCAATAGTATGACCGGCAACAATTATCTTGAGGATACTTCTGTTTGGGAGGTTATAACCGACAACGGTCCTGTACTTTCTTTCAGTACATATAACAACTGTGTGCATTTGTTCTCAGATCCAGGAATCTACGAGACTGGATTAGGATACGAGGGCGACTATGAGTTCGTTATCGTAGACATGGAGCAAGGGGCACAGCAAGGCTTCATAAAAGGTAAGAAGCGTGGTACTTATGTCCGGCTGACACGATTGCCTGAGCAGACTGATTTTCAGGAGTATATTGATGACGTTCAGTCATTCCAAAACAAGATATTCTCCGCATCAGCCCCAAATCTTGACTACATTCATTATGGGACAGATTCTTTAATGGTCTTGGCTGAGGGAAGTACAGGTATTCCTAACATATATCCTTATGGAAAAGATGCCATCGCCTTTGAGAGCTATCATCCATATCTTATTATAAAGAAGGACGATCAGTACTATCTTCGTTTTAAGAATGTCCTGACAACGAATAGCGACGATGTCGCTGTTCAAGAATTTAAATATGATGCTGACCAAGATAAGTTTTTCAGTGTAGAGGATCAAAGCTTTTATATTGAAGGTGAGAATCCTGGACGTTTTCTTAATGAAAAGCTGACAGGTCCGGCATCTGCACAATGGCAATTTAATCGTACAAGCGACAAGTCTTCCTCAATGCAGGAATTATATGATAAAGTATATAATGACTTCCAGACGATAGAATATACGGTTGAGAATATGACTTTCATTAAAACCGATGACGCAAATGCATTGCGCATAACATGTAGCTATATGAGGCGTCAAGGTACAAGATATGTCAAACAAACAGTTTCTTATATATATAAGTATAATGTGTCCTACGATGGTGAGCATGTCGTATTTAATTATATCGCTCCTGAGGAAGGGGCTTCAGAGACTGCCGCAGCAACATTCTCTTCAATTCCTGCATTGGTAAATGCTTTGTCCAGAACTTATGCTGTTGATGCGGAAACATCAAAATTTAATCTTGGTAAGGTAAAAATGTCAGCTGCTGACGATGCTTCTTTTTGGCTGGCAATTACACTCATATAAGAGTTATAAATAGTTTTTTTAATTTAAAGTTTAAAGAGTATGAAGAAATTTTTACTGATGACAGTAGCCGTCTCATTTGCGGCTGTGGTATCTGCTCAGCAGTACCAGGTTTTGCAGGAACCTCAGCAGAAGGTTAAAATGTATACACGTAGTTTTGCAAAGGCTCCTGAGAGTATTTCACTTGCTAAAAAAGCTCCACGAAAGAGTGCTGCTAATGGTGTACTTTACAATCGTCCAGAAGGCTCTTTCTATCATGCTTTCTCAAAAGAGGGTCGTGGCTATTATCAAACATTCTTAATTGTGCCTCCTTATACAGATGTCAATTTCCAGAATGTAAGTACAGCCTCTGGTGCGGCAACATGGACTTATAACGGTCAGGACATTACTGATTCTGCAAATGGTGATGTATTGGAGTTCGGTTTTGCAGGCATACAGGATCCTTTGGCAGATGGTCTCCGTTATTTTTCCATGCCTACACTTTCGATAGGTGGTACAGAGTTTACTCTTGGAACAGAAGGAAAGTATTCTTCTTTTGCAAGCTATGGCTCTGGTATCGCTGTTGATACATTGACAAGCTTGTCTTTTGCAGACCAGCATAATAGTGGTTATGGCTTTGGTAGCCTTGACAGTCATTTCTTGTATGGAACTGGAAAAATCTCTTATTCTCAAGGTGACTATGCTGGTCAGACTGCTACATGTATAGGAGTTGAGCAAGATTTCGAGAAGCCAATGTCACCTCTTTATATCGAGGATGCATATCTCCCATTTTATTCTAATAGCGAGACCCCTATTCCTGCAGGTAAAGAACTGATTCTTAGGTTTTTTGAGCTTGACGATCAAGGGCAATTTGGAAATGTTATTGCTGAAATGACTGCTACTGCTGACGATGTCTTTGACGTAGAGGATGTTACAAGCAGTGTCTCATCAGGTCTTGGATATGAAGGAAAATGGTTTTCTGGAAGTGTGACTTTTACCCAGAAGTCTACTGATGCTTTTGGAGGTGTCTCTGTAGAACCTGTTATAATCGACAAAGCTTTTGCTGTGGTTATCCTTGGTGTTGACCAGGAAGGTGTCAACATAGGCTTTACCTCTACAAGTATAACTGATGGTACTAATATTGACAATGCATACTTCATTGTTGAGAGAGAAGATGGCAATTATGGATACCACTATTATACTGATGAGTCTTTGCATATTTCTTTTACTGGACTCTTTGATAAGATTGTTTTCGCTGATGATGACACCAAGGTTTATGTTGCACCGAATGAGGGTGGTGCCGCTGTAATGAAAAATGATTCAGAAACTGATGCTGTGTTATTGTACACCGCTTTCCCATGGTATGACAATGCAGGAAATGAGAACTATTATGTTGATGTCGAGTATACTCAGGGTGATGAGGAATGGTTTGATGCGTTGGCAATAGATGACAGCTACTATACTCAAACAAATTCCAACGGCAACTACTATGGGGTAAATCTTCTTCAGGTGAAAGCAAAGGAATTGCCTTCAGGTGTAACAGGACGTAAAGCTACTGTGCATGTTTATGGTAGTGGTGTAGAAGAATCATTCCAAGTTATTCAGGGTGATGTTGACAGCAATTCTACTGGCATTGAGAGCATGGATGCGACAAACACCGTACACGTCTCAACTATCGCTCCTGTTTATAACCTCAATGGTCAGCAAGTAGACAAGAGCTACAAGGGTATTGTTATTAAGAACGGTAAGAAGATTGTACAGAAATAAGCAATCATTAGACAGGTAACTTTCAGTTACTTTCACATGAGAATATCCAATCGGGAGAGCTGTAAGGCTCTCTCGATTTTTTGGTAAATGTGCTCTCTGCTAAAAAACAGTTTTAGAAAAATGTAAATTTGCGTCACGCGTCACACTTTTGGTGTAAAGATGAAAGGTAATATTTTAGTTTGCTTCGCAAAGTAATCGCATTTTTAGCATGCTTACGCGTGGAAAATTCACAAAATGGATTCAAAATTAACCAGAATGATATGTCTTTTAAAGAACTCCTGTGAAATTTTGTTTTAATTTTGAATAATTTCTTTCAGTACGCTTTCACCAAGCGAAGCGACTGAAAGAAATCTGTCACACTTGCGTCACAGGTAAAGTGCTACCCGTAAATACTTGATAATCAAGAGGTATTTAATCTTCAAATGGCATATTTTGCTTAAAAATGGGCACTTCGAGTCCGTCTCACGTGCGTCACACCGCATTTTTAGCATATGCCTGTGACGCAAATGCGACACGATACCCATAAAAACACCTCATTCCGCACTCCCTTTTTCCTCATCCCGCACTCCTTTTTCCTCATCCCGCACCCGATGCGGTAATCGCCTTAGCGCTTTCACAAAGCGAAGCGACTGAAAGAATCTTCATTAGCATTGATATTGACTTGGTAGAGCTATCATATAGACTTGCTAAAGCATACATCTTCCATTCCAATATCTATGCTTTCAGAAAAAAGTTGTTACAACTTTTCAAAATCTTGTAACAACTTTCCGCCAGAAACTTTGCTTTTACCAAACTGCTCCGCCGTTTTTAACCTCTAAACCCTCATCCCGCACAACCCTTTCCCTCATCCCACACAACCCTTCCCTCATCCCGCACTTGATGCGGTAATCGCCTTAGCGCTTTCACCAAGCGAAGCGACTGAAAGAATCTCCTTTAAACTTTACCCCAAAGTGTGACGCGTGACGCAAAAATACGTTTTTTAAAAATTAGTTTTTAGCAAACTCCACTTTCGAATTTGTATCCAGTTAATGTTTTATTTCTGATAATGCTTAGAAGAAAATGATGGGGAGCGAGTTTTTCTGCTTCTGTGCCAATTCTTTTTTCATTCGCTTGACAGCTGTTTGAAAGAAAAAGGCGATTAAATGCTCATCTTTATTCTCAATACGAATTTGTTTTAGGGCAGATATATATGCGGCACGGTCTTTAATATCAATGATTAGCATTGGGTGACCAGCTCGTAGCAGAATAAAGTTGGAGAGTAGCCGACCTGTCCTGCCATTACCATCACGGAAAGGGTGGAGGTATTCAAAATAGCCATGCCATTTAGCAGCAATAATCATTGGGTGTAACCCTTCCTTGATAGCTCTTTCTGTAGACGTCATCAGGTTTGGAACTTGGGCAATCAAAGTCTCGTGGTTTCCAAAAACAGTATCTCCTGCAGCCATATCCTCCATTGTATATTCTCCGGCTATAGCACCTGGAGCCTTATAACTAAGGGTATGCTCTGTCACTAAACGGTTTACTTCTTTTAATAAGGACTCGTTAAATGGATGATTCAGATTACTAACCATATAGTCGAACGCCCTGAAATGATCAGCCATCTCGGTACACTCAAGCAAAGAACGTCCTACGGGAACCATCGCCATGCCCTGCTCGCGAAGAATTCTCGTGTCATCCACCGTGAAAGAGTTTCCTTCTATTGCACAGGAATGCGCAGAAAACAGGATCTCATTGAATTCCATCCATTGTTTCTGTCCCATCCTGTTGGATATATCATGTTGATATTCTTTCAGGATTTGCTCGTATTCCTCAATCTCCTTTTCAAACATTTGTTTCTCTGCTTTGCGGACTTAGAGTTCCTTATGCAAAGGTAAACATTATTTCTGAGATGAAGCGGCTTCAACTTGTTAATGTTTTGAAATAGTTCGTTTATTACAATCATTATTATTATCTTTGCAAACAAAAGTAATTAAAAACAAGAATGAGAAAGATATTAGTTTCTTTGACAATGTTATTGATAGCTACTGCTATGCAGGCTATTCCTGCAAAGCGTGGTATGTGGACAACTATAGTTTTAGAAGATGGTACAAAGGTCAGAGTGGAGTTTCGTGGAGATGAGTACCTTCATTTCTGGCAGGCTGAAGATGGAACCGTTTATCAGAAAGTCTCAGGTACAGATAAGTATGTGAAAGGAGACTTACCGGCTATGCGAGAGGCTGTAGCAGAAAGGCGCATGGCAGACATGGAGCGCCGGCTGTCTCGCAGAGCTGTAAGTAAAGGTCCGCAAAAAGCATCATATACAGGAAGCAAGAAAGGATTGATTATCCTTGTACAATTCCAAAATATGCAATTCCAGTCTGCCCATGATCAGGATTTCTATAACCGTATGGCTAATGAAATAGGTTTTACCCATAGTGAAGGCTATAATGGTAGTGTCCATGACTATTTCTTGGCACAGAGTGATGGTGTATTTGACCTTACCTTTGATGTTGCGGGACCTTATACGATGCCAAATAACTATGAATATTATGGCGGTGACACACCTCGGAAAGATTACCATGTCTCAGACATGGTGAAAAAAGCCTGTCAGGATGCTGACGCAGATGTCAACTTTGCTGATTATGACTGGGATGGTGATGGCTCAGTTGACCAGGTATACATATTGTATGCCGGTGACAATCAAGCATATCAAGGTAGCGACGAAAACACTATCTGGCCGCATGAGTCACAATTAGGCAGCTGGGGTAGGATTAGGTTGGATAATGTCTATATAAATACCTATGCTTGCGGCAGCGAGCTTCAGTTCAGAACATATCCAGGTGGAATAGGTACATTCTGTCATGAGTTCAGCCATTGTTTGGGATTGATGGATATGTATGATACCGACTATGAGGAGTCTGGTGGTGAAGGCTATGGCATGGGTTCTTGGTCAGTTATGGCAAGTGGTTGTGACCTGTCTGTCGGAATGGCTCCATGTGGCTATACCGCATACGAGAAGACCTATTGTGGGTGGATGGAGCCTGTAGAATTGACAGGTGAGGTTTCTGTGACAGGGATGAAAGCTCTCAGTGAGGGTGGTGAGTCTTATATCATTTATAATCAAGGCAATAGGAATGAGTTCTACATGCTGGAAAACCGCCAGAAGACAGGCTGGGATAAGTCTATTCCAGGTGCAGGTTTGTTGATTACGCATATTGATTATAACTCTAATACATGGAGGAGTAACCAGATAAACGTGAATCCAAATCATCAGCGTTTTACGGTGGTTTCTGCAAGTAATCAAACCAGTAATGAAATTACGATGACTTACCCTTATCGCACAAATAACAAACTAACTAATACAACTACACCAGCGGCGACAACATTTAATAAGAATTCCGATGGACAGTATTTCCTGAGCTATGATATATACGATATCGTCCTATCCGATGGTCTTATATCATTTAATGGTGGAACAGAAAAGGAAAAGGAAGACCTTAACGTACCTCCAATAGATCCGACTGATGCGATTTTCTATGAGAGCTTTAATCAGTGTCCAGGTACAGGTGGCAATGATTACTTCTGGAGTGGAGCGGCTATTGCAGTAGGTTCTTTCAAACCAGATAATGAGGGATGGATATATGGTAAAAATGCCGCAAAGGGCGGTGATCGTTGCGCAAGATTTGGAACATCTTCTGTTAAAGGTAATGCTCGTACGCCATCCTTTACAATTCACGGTACCTCTACATTTGCATTCAAAGCAGCTCCATGGGGCGATGACGGCACAACATTGACATTGTCGGTTGAGGGTGATGGACAATTAGAGAATACATCCTTCGAAATGCATGCCGGTCAATGGACAAACATAGTGACAAAGCTGACAGGTGAAGGTAATGTCCAAGTGACATTCTGGCCAGAGGGAATGTTGTTCCTTGACGAGGTTATAGTCAAGGCAGACGAGCAGACAGGTATCAAGAGTATAGACAGCCTCAATAGTGTGCCAGAAGGCTACGTATATAACTTGCAGGGTTGTAAGGTTGCTGACAATATTGACTCTTCTTTGCCTAAGGGTATCTACATCTTGAATGGTCAGAAGATAGTAATTAAATAGATTTAACTAATGAAGAAATATGTATTATTAGTCACAGCTCTCGTGATGGGTGTCAGTATGGCTTTTGCTATTCCAGCCCATCCTAAGAAAGTGACGGTGAAACAGCCAGACGGTACAGCCGTGACTTTGTGGCTGCATGGTGATGAGTATTTGCATTATACTACTACAGGTGACGGTTATTCCGTGGTGCAGAATAGTAACGGATATTATGTATATGCCCAGTTGGACAAAGGACAGTTGGTAGAGACAGTCCAAGTGGCGCATGACAATGAAGGACGTTCAAATAGTGAGAAAGCTTTTCTTGCAGGTGTTCCCAAGAACCTTAAGCCTGAGATGAAGCCTGCGGTGGCGCAGGAGCGCCAAAAGGAACTGGCACGACAGGCAAAGGCGCGTGCCATACGTCGCGCAGGTCAGTATGACTATACCAACTTCCGCGGTCTGCTGATTCTCGTACAGTTCAATGACAAGTCCTTCTCCCGCAGCGACTATGCCTCTATTGTCAATGATATGGTGAACAAGGAGAACTACACTGGCTATCAAGATACTCGTGGCAGGACGGTTACATTCACAGGTAGTGTGCGTGACTATTTCAATGACAGTTCAAACGGAAAGTTCCACCCACAGTTCGACATCATTGGTCCTGTGACGGTGGACTATAGCCAGTATGACCCCAAAGGAACAGACTATGCTTGGGATATACTTGCCAGTGCTATTCTGGGAGCGGATCCTTTAGTTGACTTCAGCCAGTATGACCGTGACAATGATGGTTATGTTGACTTAGTGTATTTCATTGTTGCCGGAAACGGCGCAAACTATAGCGGTAATAATTCCGATCTTTTCTGGCCTCACCGTTCCGGTTTTTACGGATATGTGAGTGCCGATGGTGTGAGACTTGGCGACTATGCCAGCTCCGTAGAGCTTCAGGGGTATACGCAGTACCCGTCTACTGTGTCACTCGATGGTATAGGTACTATCTGCCATGAGTTCAGCCATGTGCTGGGATTGCCTGATTTCTATGATACCGACTATGAGAGCGGCGGCGGCGAGAGTGCGCATCCTTCCGAGTGGTCATTAATGGCAGGAGGTAGCTATCTGAACAATAGTAAGACTCCTTGCTCCTATTCTCTTTATGAGAAATATTCTGTAGGTTTCATCGGTGACGAGGACGTCCAGAAAATAGACGCTACTGGTAGCTATACCCTTCAGAGTATTAGCAGCTCGCATAAAGGATTACGTCTTGACACTCCACAAAATAAAGAGTATTTCATGTTGGAGAACCGGCAGAATACCAAATGGGATGAATATCTGCCAGGTCATGGCATGTTAGTGTTCAGAGTAGACGAGACCAGTTCCAGCGTATGGAACAATAATAAGGTGAATGCTAATCCTTCGCATAACTATTATGAAATGGTACGTGCGGGTGGAGTCACAACTTCTTCGGCAAGAGCTTCCGATCCTTTCCCTGGCTCGGCAAGGGTTACATCGTTAGACAATACAACATCACCAGCTAACTTACTTAGCTGGGCAGGCAAGAAGAATAACTTCGGGCTGAATAACATAAGGGAACAGAATGGTGTCATTTATTTCGATGTGCTGAACGCAGATATTCTGAATGGTGTCAATCTGCCTCAAGAGATGGAAGTTCCACTGGGATTGAAGAAAACCATGCCGGTCGAGATAATCCCTGATTATGCTCCTCATAGCCTGACATGGGAGTCTTCCGATCCTTCTGTCGCTACAGTAGACCAGGATGGTAAGATTAATGCTCTTTCAGTTGGCAGTACTATAATTACTGTAACAGATGTCAGTGGATTGTCGGCACAATGTCAGCTGACAATCTTCCAGCCTGTCGTTGCTGATAACATTGCGGAATTTAAGCAATTAGACCAATATGACGAGGCAATGCTGAACCTTCAAGATGCCCAAGTCTTGTATGTAGGGAAAAAAGATGGTGTGGAGGATGCGTATGTGCGTGATGCTACCGGCAGTATTGTTTTCCGTGATCTGGGGTTAAGTCTGGAGCGAAACAATGTCCTTAACGGATCGATTTACGCCAAACGTAGCGTTGACAACAGAATGCCACTTCTCATATCCATTGATGAGTTGACAACGGATGAGAATCTGACAGTCACTGTCGGTGAGGATGCACAGCCAAGACCTGTTCAGTTGTCTGCTCTGACCGATGATGACCTTGCTGATCTGGTTACTCTTCAGACTGTAGAACTTGTCATAGAGAAAGAAGGCAGGAATAGTTATGCTATGGCTAAGGAAGGTGATGTGAAAGTCTTCATAAATAATAGATTCTCTATTTCAGGCTTGACTATTCCAGATGGTTATGAAACGAAGCGGTTCGACATAGCAGGTATCTATGCTACACGTATGTTTGAGTTGGCTGGTACCGCTTATGATGACATCTATCCTATTAAGCCTATGGAGGAGTCTGAAATCATAGAGCCGGTGCTTTGTACCTATAATTATCAGATAGGTGAGGGGGGCAGTGTGATTTATGATAACACGGAGCTCCGTCTTGACGGACAGTTTTTTGTGAATGAGGGCGAGTCGTTTGCCCTGAGCGTATTGCCGGATGTAGACTATGAGCTTTCTTCAGTATTGCTTGATGCGACTGATGTTACGGATATGTTTGTTGATGGAGGTGTGGTGACTGTCACATCGGAAGAAGGTGAGCATACACTGTCCGTGACTTTCAAATCAGTAGAGACTGGTATTACCGCTGTTTCCGGCATAGATGATAACAATATAGAAGTCTATAATATAGACGGTAGCCGTATAGCAACGGCAACAAAGCCAGGTATATATTTGGTGAAGAAAGGAAATCGTATAGTTAAGAAACTTATAGTTAAGTAGTATAAAGGAAGAATCCCAATCATCTTCTTTCCTTGAAGAATTCTTGAATAAGTTGCCGGCACTCCTCTTCCAGCACACCGGCGTTAACAGTAGCCTTAGGATGAAAAGCTTTGGGAGCATAGTCATGATAACCGCGTTTGTCATCGGGTGTGCCGTAGACTATACGTGACAGTTGAGCCCATCCTATGGCACCGGCACACATCACACATGGCTCGACAGTAACATAAAGGGTGCAGTCTTTCAGATATTTGCCGCCAAGAGCATTAGCGGCAGCTGTGATTGCCTGCATCTCAGCATGTGCGGTAACGTCATTTAGTGTTTCTGTAAGGTTATGCGCCCGAGAGATAATCCTGTCTTTGCATACAATAACTGCTCCTACGGGAATCTCTCCTTTTTTGTAAGCTTGTTCTGCCTCAGCGAGTGCCTTTCGCATAAACAACTCGTCTTTTTTTACCTGTTCATCTGTATGTGTCATGGTACAAAGTTACAAAATAATCCTTCATTTGCATGAATAATTCACGTTTATTTTTTATCTTTGCAAAAGATATAAGCATGGATTGGCACATTATACATATAGATGAGACAGATTCCACTAATCGCTGGCTCAAGGAAAACAAACCTGAAGGAAGCGGTGACGGACTGGTGGCTGTATGGGCTGACTATCAGACAGCAGGGCGAGGCTGTGGCAGTAATATGTGGGAAAGTGAGAGGGATAAGAACCTCCTGTTTTCCATAAAATGGTGTCCCGAGGATTTTCCTGCCATCAGTCAGTTCCAGATTTCCCAAGCAGTCTCACTGGCAATCACAGATGTGCTTGTGAGATATATTGATGCGGTAGAGATAAAATGGCCTAATGACATTTATTATCAAGATAAGAAACTGGGTGGTATCTTAATAGAGAATGTACTGCATGGTGATAAGATAAAGGAAAGCATTATAGGCATTGGACTTAATGTCAACCAGCAACATTTCCATAGTGACGCACCAAATCCAGTGTCTCTTTATCAAATCTTGGGGGATGAGCTTGACAGTGAACGGCTCCTTCATGATATCCTGTCAGCGATAGAGAATGAGTTTCAAAATCTCCCTTATGCAGACTCCCGCCAGTTGAAGCTGCGCTATATGGACAGACTGTATTGGAAGACAGGACTGCACTGGTTCAGGGATACAGTCACGGGAGAGGAGATAAATGCCGTGATTGCAGATGTCAGAGATGACGGCAAGTTGGTGATAGAACATGAGACATATAATGGTATAATAAAATGTGATTATCGTTTCAAAGAGATAGAGTTTCTTATCAATGGAAGCATTGAAGAGGAAATGCTGAGAGCAATGATATTAAAAGCAAGAGAAAAGTAAAACTATTATATTATGGCAAGATTTAAGAGAATACTTTTAAAACTCAGCGGTGAGAGCCTGATGGGTAAACAGGGATTCGGAATTGACCCTGAGCGATTGAGCGACTATGCACAGCAGATAAAGGAAGTTCATGAGATGGGAGTACAGATTGGTATTGTCATTGGTGGTGGTAATATCTTCCGCGGACTGAGCGGCTCACAAAAGGGATTCGACCGTGTGAAAGGCGATCAGATGGGAATGTGTGCAACAGTTATTAACTCACTGGCATTGAGCTCTGCCCTCGGAGCTATCGGCGTGAGGAACAAGGTGCTGACAGCTATCCGCATGGAGCCAATCGGAGAGTTTTATACTAAATGGCGTGCGATAGAGGCAATGGAGAGCGGGTATGTATGTATCTTCTCGGCAGGTACGGGAAGTCCTTATTTCACTACAGATACCGGTTCCTCGCTCCGTGGAATAGAGATAGAGGCAGATGTGATGCTGAAAGGTACTCGTGTGGATGGTATCTATACAGCTGATCCTGAGAAAGATCCTACAGCAACTAAGTTTAAGGACATAACCTATGATGAGATATACACCCGTGGACTAAAGGTGATGGATTTGACAGCCACCACGATGTGTAAGGAGAATAATCTTCCGATTTATGTTTTCAATATGGATATAGTGGGAAATCTGAAACGTGTTATGGACGGAGAGGAGATTGGTACTTTAGTACATAATTAATCCAACTATTCCTCATAGTCGATATATTCCCCCTCATCGTCGGGAATAATCTTCTTTTGAGAATCCTCAGGTGAGCGGCGGTCAATGATGACATTGCCGTTCACTTTTGTTTGCTGGTGATCCTGATGCTGCTGGAATCGTCTCGTGGAATTCTTTATCTGCTTAAAGAAAGTGTAGGCAATGATTATTGCCATAATGAATCCCGCAATGAATATGAATAGTATGAATTTAAGCAGAAACATTGTCCGATACCTTTTTATTATTTATTATAGAAAGAAAGACATACCAGGCGATGATGACAGCAATGCCGCTAATGCCAAAGATGACAAGTAGTGGAATACATGTGATGAGGAAGATATATTTTACCTCATTGCCTTTCCAGCCCCATTGCTTGAATTTCAAGGCGAACATTGGAATCTCACTAATCAACAGCCAACAGCTCATGCATAAGATTCCTATCAAGACAATAGACATCCATGGTGACATTTCAAACAATGTGCTACCTCCGACAATCAGAGACCCCCAGAACAACGCATTGGCTGGGGTAGGCAACCCTATGAACGAAGTCGTCTGTCGCTCATCGAGATTGAATTTCGCAAGACGTAGTGCGGAGAATGCTGCCATTACAAATGCGAAGAATGGTATTATTCCACGTAGTCCCTCAAGAAAATATGGATAATCCATCACTGTCAACTGGGTGAATACTATGGTGGAAGGCGCAACGCCAAAGGTGACATCATCAGCTAATGAGTCAAGTTCTTTTCCTATTGGTGAGCTTACCCCTAACAAGCGTGCACTCATGCCGTCGAAGAAGTCGAATACGGCACCTATGACAATCCATAACAATGCCATCTTCGGATTCTGGAAGAAGGCAAAGTAAGTAGCTATGCAACCTGAAATGAGATTACAGCATGTAATAGTGTTTGGAATGTGTTTCTTCATTTATGTTCTATGTATGCTTTAGGCTATCGCAGCTTGGCTATAATGGTCTGGTCGCCTGTAGTCGACTGTCCCATCTTCACACATACTTCCGACCCTACAGGTAGGTAAACGTCTACACGCGAGCCGAGCTTAATGAAACCAAGATGCTCGTCAATATAACAATCCTCACCTTCCTTGGCGTAAGTGACGATTCTGCGAGCTACTGCTCCGGCTATCTGTCGGCACAATATATCAACACCGTCAGGTGTGGTAATCATAATGTCTGCATGTTCATTCTCTTCGCTCGCCTTTGGCAGCCAAGCTTTATGGTAGTTGCCGTTATGATGGCTGACAAGTTTCACCTGTCCGTCAACAGGAAACCAGTTGGCATGTACGTTCCAAAGGCTCATGAAAATGCTTATCATTAACCGCCGGTCATGGAAATATTCATTTTCCTCAACCTCTTCTATCACAACAATACGCCCGTCAGCAGGTGCTACGACAATATTGTCGGTGTCTTCAGATGGGAAATATCTTATAGGACAACGATAGAAATTTGTCACAATAGCATATATGGTGCCAAAGACAACCATGAAAATCCAGAATGGAATCTTTGTCTCAAAGGCATACCATAATATCAATGCTATGACAACAAGACAGATACCTCCATATAGCAGAGTGTCGGTACCTTCTCTGTGTATCCTTATTTTCTTGAGTTTCTTAATTCTTTTACCCATGATAAGCAAATGGAATATTTCTGCAAAGGTAATTCTTTTTTACCATTTTACAAAATTTTTGCGCTCATTCTTTTGCAATATCGGTATTATACATTAACTTTGCAGTATTATGGAAGATTTTATACATCTGCATGTCCACACTTATTATTCTATATTGGATGGTCAGTCACCTATAGGCAGGCTGGTAGACAAAGCTGTTGCCGACGGGATGAAAGGTATGGCAATAACCGATCACGGTGATATGTTCGGCGTAAAGGAGCTTTTTGATTATTGTAAAGGCGTAAACAAGAAACTGAAAGCAGAAGGAAAGGAGCCGTTTAAGCCTATCTTCGGATGTGAGATGTATGTGGCACGTCACGGTGACAAAACCAAGAAGGTTGACAAGAGTGATATGAGTGGCTACCATCTTATCGTCCTTGCTAAGAATAAACAAGGATATCATAACTTGGTGAAGCTGGTAAGCCGTGCCTGGGTTGACGGTTTCTACATGCGTCCCCGTACAGACCGCGCGGATTTAGAGAAATATCATGAAGGACTTATAGTCTGTTCTGCTTGTATAGCAGGAGAAGTACCCAAGAAAATACTCGCTGGTGATATCGCCGGTGCCCGTGAGGCTATTGAGTGGCATCAGCGTGTTTTTGGCGATGATTATTATTTGGAGCTCCAGCGGCATGAAGTTAAAGACCCTGCAATACGTGCGAACCGTGAGACCTTTCCTTTGCAGCAACAGGCTAATAAGGTTATAATTGAACTGGCGAAGGAATATGGAATCAAATTGGTATGTACCAATGACGCCCATTTTGTAGACAAGGAAAATGCCGAGGCTCATGACCATCTGCTATGTCTGGCTACATCCAAGGATTTGGATGACCCTACACGTATGCTATATTCCAAACAAGAGTGGTTTAAGACACGTGAGGAGATGAATGAGATTTTCTGCGATGTGCCGGAGGCTTTGTCAAATACTATTGAGGTGTTGGATAAGGTTGAGTTTTATGATATCAATCATGATCCTATCATGCCTTTCTTTCCTATTCCTGCGGAGTTCGGTACCGAAGATGATATAAGGCGAAAGTATACTGATGAAGACCTCTATCGTGAGTTCACGTCAGACGAGCATGGTGAGAATCAATTGCCGGAAGATGAGGGAAAAAAGAAAATAGAACATCTCGGAGGTATTGAGAAACTATACCGTATTAAGTTTGAGGCAGACTACCTTGCTAAACTGGCGTATGATGGTGCCCGTAAGCTATATGGTGATCCTCTTTCAGAAGAAGTCCGTGAGCGTATTCTTTTTGAACTGCATATAATGAAGACGATGGGATTTCCCGGTTACTTCCTTATAGTTCAGGATTTTATCAACTCAGCACGCAACCAGCTTGGAGTGATGGTTGGACCAGGACGTGGCTCTGCCGCCGGTTCGGTAGTGGCTTATTGTCTTGGTATTACTAAGATAGATCCGATGAAGTACGATCTTCTGTTTGAGCGTTTCCTTAACCCCGACCGAATCTCACTTCCCGATATAGATACAGATTTTGATGATGACGGACGTGGAAAGGTCTTGCAGTGGGTTGAGGATAAGTATGGACATGAGAATTGCGCACATATTATTACCTATTCCAGTATGGCGACAAAGAATTCCATCAAGGATGTAGCCAGAGTGGAAAAGGTTCCTCTGGACATATCAAATGCTTGGTGTAAGGCTATTCCAGACAGACTTCCTGACGGGATGAAGATGAACCTCACAAATGCAATTAAATGTACTCCTATATTGCAAGAGGCTGAAGTGTCTGCCGACATGCGTGAGCGGAATACCATAAAGTATGCGAAGATGTTGGAAGGTACCATACGCGGAACGGGTATCCATGCGTGCGGCTTTATTATATGTAGGGATCCTATTAGTGACTGGGTTCCTGTGTCTACAGCCGATGACCCCGACGAGAAGGGTAGGAAGGTGAATTGTACACAGTATGACGGTCATGTCATAGAGGAAACCGGTCTCATCAAGATGGACTTCCTTGGCTTAAAGACATTGTCGGAGTTGAAAGAAGCCGTGGAAAACGTTCGTCTGTCTACCGGTAAGGTTGTAGATCTTGATACCATCCCAATTGATGATCCAAAGACCTATGAGCTATATCAGAAAGGGCAGACTGTCGGAACGTTCCAGTTTGAGTCTTCCGGTATGCAGAATTATCTCCGTCAACTGCATCCTACAGTCTTTGAGGATCTTATTGCGATGAACGCGCTATATCGTCCCGGACCTATGGACTATATTCCGGACTTTATTAAACGTAAGAACGACCCGTCGTTGGTGACATACGATATACCTTGTATGGAAAAGTACCTTAAGGATACGTATGGTATTACAGTTTATCAGGAGCAGGTGATGTTGCTGTCTCGACAGCTCGCTAACTTCACACGTGGTCAGAGCGATGCCTTGCGAAAAGCTATGGGTAAGAAGAAAAAGGCTATTGTTGACCAGATGAAGCCAAAGTTTATAGAGGGCGGTAAGTCAAACGGACATGACCCGAAAGTGTTGGAGAAAATATGGGCAGACTGGGAGAAGTTCGCTTCTTATGCGTTTAATAAGAGTCATGCCACATGTTATTCATGGGTAGCATACCAGACGGCATATATGAAAGCCAACTATCCCGCAGAGTTCATGGCTGCCATCATGAGTCGGCGCAAAGACCAGATAACTGAAATCACGAAACTAATGGATGAGTGTCGTGCTTTGGGAATAGAGACGCTGGGACCAGACGTGAATGAAAGCCGTATAAAGTTTACTGTTAACAAGAACGGTGCCATAAGGTTCGGACTTGCCGGAATAAAAGGTATGGGTGAAGGTCCGGCTAATGCGATTATATTAGAGCGTGAGAAGAATGGACCATATAAGGATATCTATGACTTCGCGCAGCGTGTTGACTTAAAGAGCGTTAACAGGAAAGCCTTTGAGAGTCTTGCGTATAGTGGTGGCTTTGACAGCTTTGGCTATATGAGGGAGCAGTTCTTTGCGCCGAG
This sequence comes from uncultured Prevotella sp., assembly GCA_905236455.1. Lineage (GTDB taxonomy): Bacteria > Bacteroidota > Bacteroidia > Bacteroidales > Bacteroidaceae > Prevotella. Next base: position 66,063 of record CAJOPT010000128.1, read on the forward strand.
CGGTAAGGATGGAACATTCCTCGATACTATAGTAAGATACGGTTTCCTTTATCAGCAGGAACAGGCGCAGGCTCAGAATTCTCTTTTCGGCGGTACTGACGCAGTTGAGATAGCTCATCCCGCTATTCCTTCAGCAAACAAATGGCCGTTGATAGAGAAGCTGAATAAAGAACGTGACCTTGTAGGTATCTATCTCTCTGCTCATCCTTTAGATGAGTATAGTGTCGTGCTTAACAATATGTGTAATACAAAATGCAGTGAGATTGCTCGTGATGCCGACAAGACAGAGCTGAGGAACCGTGAAGAGCTTACCTTCGGTGGAATTGTCACTAATGTTACCGAGCGTTTCTCTCAAAAAACAGGAAAGCCCTTTGGCTTCATCACGATTGAAGACTTTGACGGTTCCGGTGAACTGCTTCTCTTTGGCAATGATTGGACACGCTGGAATGGATTGCTTAAGGAGAACTATTCTGTTTTTATTACCGCAAAATATACAGAACGTTATAAGAACAGCAAAATCTTTGACCTTTCTATAGAGAATGTTGAGCAGCTTTATGATGTAAAGAGGAAGAAGCTGGAGCGGCTTACTATTGTAGCCAACGAGAACAATCTTGATGACACTCTTGTGACAGAGTTGTTGTCAGTTATCGATGCTAATCCCGGCTATACGCAACTATATATCAAACTGAACTCAGCGGACGGGCAGAACTCAGTATTGCTGCATAGTAGTAAGAAAACGTTGGATGTGGACAGAAAACTTATATCGTTTATAGAGAATCAGGAGCACCTTGATTATATTATCAATTAGCTGAGACAAAGATACGAGATATTGGCATGGTGTTTGCATACATCTGTATAGTGGTAACTATTTATAATCATTAAAACATATAACAGACATGGAAGTAAAAATCACAAAGGAGAACTTTGAGACATTAAAGAATGGTGAGTTGCCGTTTGTTTTGGATTTGTGGGCAACATGGTGTGGACCATGCAGAATGGTTGGTCCTGTTATCTCAGAGCTCGCTAAGGACTATGACGGGAAGATTGTAGTAGGAAAGTGCGATGTAGATGAAAATGAGGAGATTGCCATGGAGCTTGGAGTGCGTAATATACCTACGATTCTCTTCTATAAGGGTGGACAGGTGGTTGACAAGTTTGTCGGCGCAGCCCCCAAGAATGTGTTGGATGAGAAATTCAAGGCTTTATTATAATAAAGCACAATAATGAGCTTTAGAAGACGACAGTCCTACTGCCGTCTTCTTTTGTTGTTATGGTAACCTTGACGGTGTCTTCTGGTAATAGTTCATCAATCAGCTCAGGCCATTCCAGAAAACAGAGGTGTCCAGAATAGAAGTAGTCCTCATATCCCATGTCGTAGACCTCTTCAAGTCGTTTTATCCTATAGAAATCAAAATGGTAGACAGGAGAGCCGTTACCTGAAGTGTATTCATTTACAATTGCGAATGTCGGTGAGGTGATAGTATCTTCGACACCAAGTTCCTGACAAATAGCCTTTATGAAGGTGGTCTTTCCTGTTCCCATCTTACCATAAAAGGCGAATACTTTTCCTTTTCCCATATTGCCAATGAAGACTCTGGCGGCTTCATTGATCTTGCTAATATCTTGAATAATGATTTCCATATAACAAAAATGGTATTATCGTTTTCGTGAGCTTAATGTTACCAGTGGAATAAGCATCTCTTCCATTGAGATTCCGCCATGTTGGAACGTGTCCTTGTAATAGCTCACATAGTAGTTGTAATTGTTCGGATAGGCAAAGAATGCGTCACTGGTAGCGAAGACGTATGAGGTACTGAGGTTCGGTGATGGCAATTGGGCTTTTGCCGGGTCTTTAATTACAAATACCTCTTTGTCATTGTAGCTCAGGTTCTTTCCCAGCTTATACCGCAAGTTGGTGTTTGTGTTGCGGTCACCGATAATCTTTATTGGTCTTGTGGCACGTATGGAGCCATGGTCAGTGGTGATGATTATTTTATAATCGGTCTGAGCCAGCATGCGCATTATATCTGCTAATAGGGAATGTCTAAACCAGCTGAGTGTAATACTACGGTATGCGCTTTCATTATTAGCAAGCTCACGTACCATTTTCATCTCTGTACGTGCGTGGGAGAGCATGTCAATGAAGTTTACCACCAAAACATTCAAGTCGTTTTGCTTTAGGTTGTTGAACTGTTGCCTGAACTTTTCTGCGCCTATGGAGTCATTAATCTTATGGTAGGAGAACTTATCATGCCTACGATACCTTTCAATCTGGGTACTGATGAGTGGTCCCTCATTGAGGTTCTTTCCCTCCTCTTCATCCTCGTCGACCCACAGTTCTGGAAACATCTTTGATATTTGTACTGGCATCAGGCCGCTGAAGATGGCATTGCGCGCATATTGGGTGGCAGTAGGTAGAATACTTAGGTAGATATCTTCGTCTATATCGAACAAGTCTCCTATCTCCTCGGATAGAACGCGCCATTGATCATACCTGAAGTTGTCGATTACAATCAGAAATACTTTCTCGCCATTGTTCAGCAAAGGGAATACTTTCTTCTTGAATATGTCTGGTGACATCATAGGACGTTCTGTCGTAGATGGTGATACCCAGTTCAGGTAGTTTTTCTTAATGAATTTCGCAAACCCATTGTTGGCGTCTTCTTTCTGCATCTTCAGCATGTCGTTCATGCTGCTATCAGTATTACTCAGTTCCAATTCCCATCTGACGAGCCTCTTATAAACTTCTATCCAGTCTTTATAGTCCTGACAGTTCTGTATCTGAGTAGAGATATCCATGAAATTCTGTTGGTAACTGGTCTGGGTTACCTCGGTTACAATCTCTCTCCTATGTATATTCTTCTTCAGTGTGAGAAGTATCTGATTCGGATTTACGGGTTTTATGAGATAATCGGCTATCTTTGACCCTATGGCTTGGTCCATGATGTCCTCCTCCTCGCTTTTTGTAACCATGACAATAGGGGTCGCAGGCTGAATGTCTTTGATTTTCTGTATTGTCTCTAAGCCACTTAAACCTGGCATCTGTTCATCAAGAAGGATAAGATCGAATGTCTGAGTGTCACACTGGTCGATAGCATCGCTACCATTTGTGACTGTAATAACATCATATCCTTTTTTCTTAAGGAACAATATCTGTGCAGTGAGAAGTTCTATCTCATCGTCAACCCATAATAATAGTCCGTTTCTCATCTTTGTTTCTTTCCGTAATTGTTGTCAGAATCCTTCTAACTCGTAATATTCATCCTCAATATTGACATCTTGGGATTGAGGCTTCTTGGTATTATTGTTATCTATGCCAAAATCATCGAAGTAAATCTCAGTGTCATCAGTAGGTTGCTCTTGTACATTTGTACCGGGCTCGTCAGGTATCGTAATCGTCGGATCCTGTGGGGCAGTCTGCTGTTTCTCCTCCGGGACTACATAGGTCCCCTCAACCTCTTCATTTACTATTGTCGCAGGCTCATCGATAGGGATGTCAGTGACTTGCTCATCAACAGGACTGATGTTCGCAGGCTCATCGGCAGGGATGTCGGTGACTTGCTCGTCAACAGGAATGATGTTCGCAGGCTCATCAACAGGAATGATGTTCGCAGGCTCATCAACAGGAATGTCGGTGACTTGCTCATTAGTAGGAATCTCCTCCTTTCTCTGTGGTTCTGAAGGGGTTTCTTGAACCGGTTCCTTGTCCTTGGAAATATCTTTCTCCGGATCTATCTTATCTGGAGCATCTGTCGTTTGCGGCTCTTCAATGATTTCCTTGGTTGCGTCTTTCTCAGAAGCTTCTGTAGGAATCTCAGTAGTGACTTCTTCTTCCTTAGGAGTTACTGGTTCTTCTGTAGGAATGTCGAATCCCGCATCTTGAATAGACTCGTCTTGTTGTATAACGTCTATATCCTCTTTGGTAGGAGAAGCACTTTCTATTTCCTCCTTGATGTCACGCTCACGTGGAGTAGCCACCTCTGCAGGTTCCGACAAAAGATATCTTTGTGTTATCTTTAGAGGAACATAGTTTTCTGAATAGAAGTCATCATAGTCCTGATAGCTAAACCGTGTTCTTAAAAGAGCATGGTTCTGGTCACTGATTATAATACCCTTGATTTGCTTGTCTTGGAGAATTGTGTTGTTTGTCCCGTCAAGCTGACGTGCATATTGGAATGCTTCATCATAGCTTCTGAAACCACTGAACTGCATCTCATGCAGGTCTCCAACTTCTTCTATGTTTATTTCAAAGTTTCGCACTACAAAGTTTGTGAAGTTAAACTTTGCCATTTCAAAGAGCAGTTTGTTCTCAGAGATAGAGTCTGGGTGATAGACAAGTATGAACTTGTAATCTCCAAGGCGCTCCGCAGAAAACACTTGTGTCTTGATACTGTCACTGTCGTTGAGTACGGCAGATCTTCGTGACCATACATCGTCAAGGTCGAACTTGCCCCCATGCAGTCGTTTGCCGGCATTCACACCGTTGACAATCATACCTGCCATCTCGCTGATACGGCTTTGTGGGTATTTCTCCACAACCTCTTTCATTGCCTTGACACAACTCTCGACATCACCGTCATTGAGCTTGCTTAGTCCGCCAATAAACAGGAACTTGTCACGGTTTGCACCCAATTGGAACCTTGTGTCGGAAATGTGTACATTACCGGCAACCTCGTTATATCTGTTCTTCTTGAATGCCTCGTAAGTAGCAGCATACAAAGAGTCTTCTATTTGTATGCCGAATTTCGAGTTCTCCTTGAAGTACGGGTCTGTTAGGAGTGTAGTCCACTGACTTTCTGGGAACTTCTCTTTTAGCTTGTCAATGTATGAGTCTGCTATATTTGGCTCATTCTTACGTGAATATAACAGGAACAGATGATAATATACATCATCCATTTTCTCGTAGTCTGGATAATTGTCTGTAAGCCGTCTCAGATGTTTCTCACTGAGCGGTATATTGTCGAGCTGATCCTTGAATATAACACCGGCATGGTGAAGTCCGTCTGTCAGTATCAGGTTACTTGCGGCAAGCTGCTCTTCTGTGAAAGGAATCTGCGCCAGATAGTATTCACGTTTGTGTGGGTCGTTTTGGGCACTATCGGCTATTTGTTCGAGAGAGTCTCGTTTAAGCTCTTCTCTCATGATGGAGTCACGTTGCTCTTCTGTAAGTTCTTCTCCAGCGTCAGAGCCAATATTGCCTACAACGGTTTTGTTTGCTCGTTGCCAGTTGTCAGCATTCTCGCGTTGTCCCCATTGTTTCTGGAATGTAGCTTTACCTTGGTTTACCGCCATCTGATTATAGAAATACCAGATGCTGCTTTGCTGTCCACCTGTTTGTGCTGATGCCGTATTAGACTGCTCGCTTTTACCCGAGATATTCATGTCAAGACCATTGTTGCCCTGTTGTTTGGCAGCTTCAGCCTCAGCTTGTTTCTTACGCTCTTCTTTCTCTTTCTTCTTTAGAGCTTCTATCACACGGTCAATGGCAGCATTTCTCTCTTCCTCAGGCATTTTAGCCAAGAGCTGGAGGGAGTCCTGTAAATGAATGGCGTCGGTAAAAGGAACAAGTTCGTCAAGAATCTTTGAGCGGTCGGATAGTTGCTGGTAGTCTTTTCTGTCTTTGTCTAACAAACCGATAGCTTCGCCATAGCAACGTCGGGCATCACCGAATCTCTCCATCTTCCAGTACAAGTCACCAAGGTGTAAAAGTAGCACACCTTTCTCTATGCCGTTGCGTGTCGCTTTCTCATTTCCCATCTCGTAGGCAGAGATGGCTTTCATTGTGTCTCTTTCTGCCAGGTAAATGTTACCCATGGCATAATACACTTGGTCAAGGTAGTCTTTGTTGTTGTCGGATGCAGCCATGCGCTTTAGCTTGCCGATCATTTGTTTAGCATGACCGCCAGCCATGACCTCTGTCATGGCAATACGCGCATTGAACTCCAGTTCATATGACGGATTTTGGTGTATTACTTTCTTGAAAGCCTGATATGCTTCCTGCTTGTGCCCTAAGGCTGCTTGCAGCTGTCCCATAAGATACCATTCACGGGCTTTTTGCTTGCGTCTCATCTCATGTTTGATGACTTTACGCAGATAGGGGATAGCTTTGTCAAACTCACCGGTATGGATATAGTAATCAGCAAATGTATAGTCCCATTCCTTTACGGCTCTCCAGTCGATAGAGTCACGACGCATGTTTCGTATAACATCCTCAGCGTCGTAAAGCCACTCTTGCTCAATATAGCATTTTGCCAGCCATGCGCGTGCTTTTCCATATATGGCTGGCTGAGTCTGGTAGAGACGGCTCATATATGAGAATGTGGCGGCAGCTTCATCGAAAGCTCCCTTGTGGAATTGTGAACGTCCCATGAGCATCCATGCTTTCCAAAGGAATGGATTGTATTCCTTACGACTTAGCCACTCGATATCTTTCTCTGTCTTCTTCCGACTCTTGTTCCATTCTGGACGTATCTTGATGCTGTGTCTGTGAATGGCTTTCTGGGCTTTCTCTATGGCACGTTCGAAATTAGACTTTCCAAGTTCAATACTCTTCTTGTTTCCTACGGTGTATAAGGGTATGATTTCCGTAAAGTTGTCTTTGTTACCATTCTCTTTCTCCAGACTACCGTCTATATATGCTTGAGCACCGTTGTAATATGTGTTGTATTTGGCATTAAAAGAGTGCCACCAACGTGACTTGGAAGTGTTCTTTTGGGTAGAACACCCTGCGATTACCGCAATGGCAGCAATCAGAATGAATGGGATAATATTTCTTGTCTTAAGTGGTGTCACTCTTATTTAACTACGATTTTGCGGTTTTTATTGCCTTGTGGATGGATAAATCGCTAAAGGATTTGTTAATTCTTGTTTTTTAAGGCTTCTTCCATCATACATGATAATTTGCATTCTTCCTTACTTGTGCAGCTTGCGCAATTGTCTTTGTTTGTTACGATCTCATCATTGTCACCTCGTGAAGTGAGTGCGGCAATGATTCCTAATACGATTAGAGCACCGGTTCCTATGAGAATGAATTCCATATATCAGTCTGCTTGTATGATTTCAAAGCCTGCCGAACGCAGGTCATCCCAGTAATGAGGATATGACTTTGTTACTACCTCTGGATTATTGATGCAGATACTTCCTAACTTGATGGCTAAGGGAGCAAAAGACATTGCCATGCGATGGTCTTCATAAGTGTCAATCACAGGATTAGCCTGAACCTCACACTTCTCACCATTCCAAACCAACTCTTCTCCGTTAATGTCTTGTATCACATATCCAAACTTCTTGAGTTCTGTTTTCAAAGCCTCTATACGATCGGTCTCTTTTATCTTTAGCGTGGCAAGACCCTTGAAGTGGAATGGAATATCCAAGATACAACAAGTGACGACTAATGTCTGCGCAAGGTCTGGCTGATTGATAAAGTCATAGTCGAACCGTGGTAGAGTGCGCATGTGTCTTGTCAAGGTCGCCGTGTTGTTGTCTATCTGTGTCTTCACACCGAGTATGCTAAAAAGGTATCTTACCACAGAGTCGCCTTGGCGTGAGGCGTCTTTAAGTCCTGGTAATATAATACGTGACTCTGTGTCGTCACTTAACGCAAGCATTTCGTACCAATATGATGCAGCACTCCAGTCGTTTTCTATCGTGTATGCACACTCTTGATATTGCTGTGGTGGTACTGTTATAGTGTCTACTCCCGTCCATTCTACTTTGTTGCCGAACTCGTGCATCACGTGTAATGTAAGGTCAATATACGGGCGTGATATAATATTACCGGTTAATCGTAGCTCCAAGCCTTTTCTTAATATCGGACCTATAATCAATAGTGCAGAGATGTATTGAGAACTGATATTACCTGGTATGCTTAGGAAACCTCCTTCAAGTTCCGCGCCGCGGATATGGAGTGGGGGATAGCCTTCCTTTTCCAAGTATTCAATATCGGCACCTAATAGTCTAAGGGCATCGACTAATATACCTATCGGGCGATTTTTCATTCGCTCTGTTCCGGTAATGGTATGCTCGCCTTCTGTCGCACTGAGGTATGCAGTCATGAAGCGCATGGCGGTGCCGGCAGCCTTGATATCTATTACTTCCGGCATGTTGTCCAACGCAGAGATTATCACCTCGGTGTCATCACAGTCGGAGAGGTTGTCTGGGCGGATCTTACTTTTAGTCAGCGCCTGTATTATCAAGGCGCGATTACTTATGCTTTTTGAGGCAGGTAAACGGATTTCCGAATGCAGCTTTTCAGGTGCCTTTATTATATATCGCATGTCTTGTGTTCTTATATTGATGTGCAAATTTACAAATTATTTTTTTCTTTACGTTGTTATACTTCCTGAACTTCATTACTTCTTTAACTTCTTTAACTTCTTAAATTTTATAATTACATATTTATTGTGTACTTTTGCATCCGCTAACAAAGCGTATCGGGATGTGGCGCAGTTGGTAGCGTACGCGTCTGGGGGGCGTGTGGTCGCCAGTTCGAGTCTGGTCATCCCGACTGAAAAGTTTATACCGCTTAGGTGAGATACTCCCAAGCGGTATTTTTTTTGTTAATTTCAAAAACGGATAAATTTATATGCTTAGGATTTTGAAGGATGCAAAAAAACTTTGTATCTTTGCGGAGTAATAATGTTGTTCAGAAATTGGAATAAAGAAAGGGCTTTTTTATGGGAGTAAAGTTTTTCAGAAAGTTTTTTGTGTTGACTATGATGCTTACGGTCTGTTTAGGTGTATATGCACAGAAGGGTAGGACAGTACGAAAGAAGACTTCTGTGACACGAAGTGTTCAGACGCCGGAACAGAAAGTTCTTGGTAAGCATAAGCTCAGCTTACAATGGATTTCATGGGATTACTTTGGCGTTTGTAATGTGAAAAAGAATCCAGATGGAACTCTTTGGTGTACTGGGCAACAACTGTCCCGGGAGAATGATGACTACCTGCGTATTGATGGTATGATAGAGATTGTGGATGCAAAGAACCTTCGTTTTACCGGTACCATTGCCATGAAGGTCTATCACATCAACAACGGAGAAGAGTGTGTGCGTGAAGGAACATTTGACTTCAAGGCTAGTGGGAACCGTAAATATTGGCGTTTGCAGCAGATGACTAATCCTTGTGATGAGTGTTGTGATTATGTTGATATTTATTTTAGATAGTTAAATATATATAGAATCTGTTTTAATTGTTGACAGCCAGATATATGCAGATGGGGCATTCTATTAGAGTCGTGTTTTTCCCTCTTCTGGCGGTTTTGCTGTTGTCAGGCTGTAGGAGTACGAAGTTTGTTGGAGAAGGACAGACCTTCGGAGCCAATCAGGTAAAGATAGATAGCCGCTATTATTTCCGTGATCTTGGTGACAAACAAATTTCCGCAGCAAAGGCAAATGGCATAGACCCTATAGATAATCGTGATGAGGCAAAGCGGAAAGTGCGTCAGTTGAGACATGTGGAAGAGACGGAATACTATAAGCTTGACCCTATGCCACATTCCATACCATACCTTACCAAAGAAGCTCATAAACTTCTGAAAACTATCGGCAAGCGTTTCCAAAAACAACTGAAGAGGCAGGGATGCAGGCAACACCGTATAATAGCAACTTCGATGTTGCGAACCCGTGATGATGTGACGAGACTCCGTAAAGTCAATGGTAATGCGGCAAAAAACTCAGCTCACATGTATGGCACAACATTTGATCTTTCATACACCCGCTTTAACCGTATAGATACAGAGGGTGAGCCAGTCGGTAACACTGTAATGGCAAACCTCTTAGGCGAGGTAATCTATCAATTGCGTGATGAGGGACGTTGTTGGGTAATCTTTGAGCGTAACCAACATTGCTTTCATATTACCAGTCGGAGATAGATTATTTTATTACGCAGCAACGGCTTTTCCCGTTTTTCCGGATGATATACAATCCTTTAGAAATACTGTTGCCCTGCCTTGCATTTAGTCTTACTCCATTAAGGTCGTATATACAGTCAGGAAGATCCTTTGTATTATTATCTAACATGCTAATGCCGTTTACGGTCATAGCTGGCATATAGATGACCTCTCCCAATGAACTGTCGTCGGCTTTATGAGTGATGACGCTCTCTATCTTCTCCGCTGTCTGTTCGTCTACTCCCCATTGGTTATTCTGCGCATAGATGGTGCTGGTACCATTATTGTAAAGATCGTATGTCATTCCGTTATTTCCGTTATCCTTGAAGATGTTCCCTCCAGGGCAATAAATGTCATCGGTCTCATTTAACACATTACCATTGATCTCAGTGCGCCCCAGGCAAATGTCTCCACCTCCAATTATGGTAATTCCCCAGAGGTTACCGGTGACATTGTTTCCATAGATACGTGCCGAAGTCTTGTAATATGGGTCATAGATGCTTATGCCACTGCCGCCATTGTTGGCGTTTAGCTCATGGTTGTTGTCAGCCAGCGTATTCCCGCTAATTGTTACGTTGCATGGTCCCATAGTCGTCACACCGTATCGGCAGTCTTTGATGTTGTTGTCCTCAAAAACAACGTTTGCTCCTTCTTCACCAGTCCAGTTTGCTATGCCAATACCTCCAACCATGGTTAATGTCGGCTCTCCCTTGATGTCACACTTGCGGATGACGATGCTTTCTGAAGCTACAAGGTTTATCTGTGGGGTGTTTTTGTTGTTGAGGGCATTGCGGTAAATACGACACGCCTCAATGAGGGTCTTATTCTTACTTCCATATGTGTTGGCGATGGCAGGGCAGTAATTGTCGGCAAAGAGACAGTCTCTAACCGTTAGTGTGCCTGAGCTGTTTGTCATATATATAGCTCCACTGTTTTTCCCATTATATTCGTGGAACTCACACTGTTCTATCTCTAATGAGGAGGCGCCTGCGGCTTCAATTCCCACATATCTGAAAGTGATATTTTTGAATGGTGTCATCCGTGCTCCGTTGCTGATGATAATCTCTGTGCATGGTGGCAGGTAGTCACCGGCATGGTTGTCAGCAAGGTCGTCAAATGTTATGGTTAAGCCTTGTGCCGATTTAAAATCAACCTCACCTTCGATAATCAGACGTGAACCGGCGTTTACTAAAATAAGCTCTTTGATGTCGTCATCAAGTATAAGACGGTCGCCATCGGCAATCGTCAGGCTGTCATCAAGAAAGAATGTTCCTGTGTCAGGATTTTTATGGAGGTTTGTTCCGTCAATATCAGCCAGCGAACTGAAGGTGTACACCTTTCCATCGCCAGAAGTAGTGAAATTCTTTGCTATGGCAGGTATGAGGTAACAAATCGTTATTATAGTAATAAAATATCTTCTCATTTTTATCTGCTTTGTTTTGGGGTGCAAAATTAATTAAAAGATGGGAAATAATTCTCGTCTGTCGTGTTTTTTTTATATTTTTGCAGGTCATGATGAAGAATTTGATATATGGCATGATATTGTTGATGGCTATGGTAGGGTGCCGGCATCAGACAATGTTGCAGGAGAGACCGGTAGGACAGGCTGTTGCAAGTTCAGGTAATGCTTCAGGAAACACAAGTATACTCCGTTCTCTCCAGCAAGGCGATTTGTTGTTTGTCGTCAATCCCCAAGGGAATGCCATTACTGAAGTTACGGAAGGTTACGATGGTATGCAGATTGACCATGTGGGAGTGTTGCTTAATGATTCCAATGGAGAGGCGTATGTCGTTGAGGCTGTTCCCCAAAAAGGTGTAGTGAAGACACACATTTCTGATTTCCTTAGCCAGAATGCTCCGATGCAAGGCGATTGCCATATCTTGGTAGGTCGCCTTTCTGTTGATTGGGACATACCAGCTACAAAGAAGAATCTATTGTGCTGCATCGGAGTACCATATGACTCATTGTACCTTCCAGATAATCAGGCTGTTTATTGCTCAGAACTGGTTCAACAGTCGTTTGTCGACAGACACGGACAGCGACTTTTCGAGACTATTCCCATGCAATTCCGGAATAAAGAAGGTGATATCCCGCAAACTTTTGTCCGTCGGTATCAAAGCCTTAACATTGCGGTTCCTGAAGGACAACCTGGAACCAATCCTGGTCAACTGTCCCGAAGCAGACTGCTTAAAATGATAGGTATGATAAAAAACGTCAATAAAAAAAATCTCTCGCAAGATAGTTGTTATTCCATGAAATAGTATTATCTTTGCATCATCAACTTAAAACATCATCATTATGAATAAACCTAAAGGCTTTAGCCGTTCCACTTTGTTTAAGGTTATCTGTGGTACAGTAGTCGTTCTGCTGCTTTTTATGTTGTATAATTGTGTATTACGGGGCGGCAATAAGGCTGTGCTCACACCAGATGATGATGACATTGAAGAGCAAAAAGCGGTGCTCAAGGATACTTTCGATGTACTTGGCGACTATCTTTTCCCCACCCAGAAGGTCAGCAAGGAAGATATGATGACTGATGACGAGAAGAAAAAGTCTGAATCAAAGAAAGATGATGACAAAAAGGATGATGTTAAGACGGTAGTCATCGACAAGCCAAGTGCAGACGAGATAGAATCGGCTGACATTAGCTCTGATCCAAAGCCGGCACCAGCTCCAGACCCAAAACTTTCTGCTCCAACAATAGAGAAAATGGAGGCACCGAAGGTGACTCCAATAGAACAATAGTAGAAAGATTGAGTATAGGATAAAACAATTTTCAACTCAAATCCAAAGTCAACGAATCAAAACTTAAGGATTCAAGACTAATTCAACGGGGCAGTGGTCGCTACCCATAATTTCTGTGTGTATGTCAGCACTCTCAATCTTGCTGAGAAGACGTTTTGAGACAACAAAGTAGTCAATACGCCACCCTGCATTCTTCTGGCGTGCCTGGAAACGGTATGACCACCATGAATATGTTATCTTATCTGGATGTAGGGTACGGAAAGTGTCGATGAAGCCGTTTTGAAGCAAAACAGTGAACTTCTCTCGTTCCTCATCGGTGAACCCGGCATTTCTTCTGTTGGTCTTTGGGTTTTTCAGGTCAATCTCTTCATGTGCTACATTCATGTCACCACATACGATGACAGGTTTCTTCGTGTCCAGTTCTTTGAGGTAGGACAGGAAAGCGTCTTCCCAGGTCATGCGATAGTCCAACCGGCGGAGACCGTCCTGAGAGTTTGGAGTGTAGACAGTTACGAGATAAAAGTCTTTCATCTCCAAAGTTATAACTCGACCTTCATGGTCATGTTCCTCTATACCAATACCATAACTCACGCTTAATGGCTCATATTTGGTAAAAACGGCAGTACCTGAATATCCTTTTTTCTCTGCGTAATTCCAGTATGACCGGTATCCAGGGAAGCTGATATCAAGTTGTCCTTCCTGCATCTTTGTCTCCTGCAGACAGAAAAAATCTGCATTGAGAGATAAAAACGCTTCGTTAAAGTTTTTTCCAACGCAAGCTCTCAAGCCATTTACGTTCCATGAGATAAATTTCATTCCTCTTAAAGCTAAAATAACATAATTAAAGGCTCAAAACTCAAATCCTTTTTGATTCTCCACGTAGCAAATTCATGAATTCCTCACGTGTCTTAGCCTGATTAAAGGCTCCACTGAAGTCACTTGTCGTGGTGATACTGTTTTGCTTTTCTACACCGCGCATCTGCATACACATATGCTTTGCCTCAATGACGACCATCACACCCAAAGGCTTGAGAGTCTCTTGGATGCAATCTTTAATCTGCTGAGTCATACGCTCTTGAACCTGCATGCGGTGACTGTAGATGTCAACGACTCGCGCGATCTTACTTAATCCGGTAATATAGCCATTGGGGATATATGCGACATGTACTTTCCCGTAAAAAGGTAGCATGTGATGTTCGCACATTGAAAAGAAATCAATGTCTTTTACTATAACCATCTGGTTATATTTCTCCTCGAATAATGCGTCAGTAAGAACCTTATGAGGATCCTGTGAGTAGCCGCGTGTTAGAATTTGCATAGCTTTTGCTACACGCATAGGGGTTTTGATAATTCCCTCACGCTCAGGGTTCTCACCAAGTAATTCTATAATTCTCTTGTAATGTTCCGCAAGTTCTTCAAGTCCATTGCGGAATTCTATTTCTGGATTCATGATGTTATTCTATGTCGTGATACTCAGCATTCCGAACCGAAATCTTGCCTGTTACAATAATAGCAGACTTAAAGCCCATGTCTTTTACTTTCCTTAGCATAGCGGCAGCCTTTTTCTTGTCAGTGAAGTTACCTACTCGGCAAATCCATCTTGGTGAATAGAAATGTACGTATACAGGCTCGTCAGGGAATGCGGCTTTAATCCTGTGTCCAACACGTTGAGCATTCTGCCTGTCTTCACGGGTGTTGCCACCTGAAAATACTTGTATGCGATAGCCATTAGTCTTCTTCCGTCCTTTGTACACTACCTTTTTCATCACTTTGTGTGTGCTTGGGGTTCCGTCTGGGTTCATTACACGCTTGCGTACCATCTTTGTACGGGTCCGTTGCACATTCTTGTCATGCGTAATGTCCAGTTTCCTGTCTGGAGCAATGACAATTTCCTTTTTTGGCAAGGTTGGGTTCATTGTGATGCGTGGCACTTCAGGTGGACGGTTCTGTCTTAATTCATTCTGGCGTCTTTCTTCTTCCTTTGCTTTTTTCTTTGCCTCTTTCTCTGCCTGCTTTGCCGCTTTCTTCTCGGCTTTCATCTGCTCCTTGGTCTTTGGCACGTCTTTTTTCTTGCCATATACCAAAGCGTCAATCTCTGCACTCTGTTTTATAGATACAGAACCATTCGATTGTGCTTTGATGAATACAGCGCAACACAACATAGTTAAGGATAAGACAATAAGTCGTTTCATGGGCATAGTTTTTTAATTGTATATTAATTCGATGATTGTCAGGGGTAAAGGTTTAACCGCTTACCCCTGACAAATATTATTGCCACTTATTTCCAAGCATCGATGATGCCTTTAAAGTCGGCAGCCTTGAGGGAGGCACCACCAATCAGTCCACCGTCAATGTCTGGTTTTGCGAACAGTTCAGGAGCATTGCTTGCCTTACAGCTGCCACCATATAATATAGTAGTATCTTCGGCTACGATTTCGCCATACTTCTCAGCAATGATGGAACGGATATAGGCATGGATCTCCTCTGCTTGGTCAGCAGTAGCAGTCTTACCTGTACCGATAGCCCATATTGGCTCGTATGCAATGATAATGTTCTTGAAGTCCTCTGCGCTAAGATTGAAGACACTGCCCTCAAGCTCAGCCTTCACAACCTCGTTCTGCTTCTCAGCCTCACGCTCTTCTAAAGTCTCTCCAATACAGAAGATTACTTTCAGATTGTTCTTCAAAGCGAGCAATACCTTTTCCTTAAGAATCTCAGGAGTCTCATTATAGTATTGACGACGCTCAGAGTGTCCAAGGATGACGTACTGTGCACCAGTGCTCTTAACCATCTCAGCGCTTACTTCACCAGTATAAGCTCCTTTTTCCTTGTCTGCACAGTTTTCTGCGCCTAACCCGATAATGTCTTGATTCAGGAACTGGGCAATACTTGCTAAATGGATAAACGGTGTGCAGATGACAACACCGCAATTAGGCTTGTCTGCCGCAAGTGTCTCGTTAAGTTCCTTAGCCAAGGCTACTCCGTCTTGCAGGTTCATGTTCATTTTCCAGTTTCCTGCTACGATTTTTTTTCTCATTTTTTGTCGTTTTAAAAGTTGATATAATCTGTTAGATCTTTTTTTCCTCTTTATCCATTTTGTCCATGCCCATAAACGATCGGCGATTGTCAAGAGCGTAAGGGGAAGGACAAACCATAAAATAATGGTAGTAAGCTTCATAGCCACATTGTCCTTTTGGTGGACCATAATCTGCTTATTGGTAGGGAGTGCGTTATGACTCCATTTTCCAATGATAGTACCGTTTTTTAGTAGTACTAATCCTGGATTGCTCCTTATTATCGTCTTTAATGTGGTGGCATCAGTAGTGCAGAATGGGTATTCCGCTCCTGTCATGTCACTCCAATGTTCTATACCGTCATTTCCGCTGGCAGTAAGACAATAGAACTTGTGACCGTTGTCCTGTGCGTATTCAAAGATACGGTCAATATCACCAAAGCTGCCGTCATCGGCATGTTCCAGATATGGGGCTATCAGCAAGAATGTGTATCCTTTGTCGTCAAGAACCTGCTGGGTGATGTCCTCACCAGTTGCTGTCTCCGTGATGGAAAAGTCGTGTATTGGTGGTTCATAGCCCTTTTCTGTTATTACCGTTTTACTGTCAATGAACGTCCATGTGGAGTCGGGATAGTTCTCCAGTGTGAATTCTTTTTGCTCCCCGTTTTTCTCCATAATGAATGTCGTGTCAAATTTTGGCTGCTTGGCGCCCTTGGGAATCTCCATACCTTTTTTGATATTCGCTCCTATATGGTAAGGACGAAAGTCAAACATCGGCAAGCGGTACAAACTCCATGTACTTGTCATGAGGATAAACAATACAGTGAAGTTGATAACAATTCCCTGATTGGTTTTTGAGATGAAGCGTCTCATCCGAAGAGGGTTACGTACCACAACAGCTGCAAGGGTCAACAGTACGAAGTTCTTTGCAAGAGTCTGACCATTTGTCAGCTTAAGCGCATCTCCAAAACATCCGCAGTCTTGGATGGGGTCAAATATTGCCAACCATAGTGTCACTATAGTCATCACAACCATGAACACAAAGGTAACCTTTGATACCAGCCTGCGTCGAATGGCAAACAGTAAGAATATACCTATGCAAAACTCCAAAGCAGACAACGAGACTGATGCCGCAAGTGTCATCCAGTCGGCTACGCTTTTTTCAAGGTGGAATACTTCAAGGTAGTCTTGAAGCTTATATTGCGTTCCCAACGGGTCTACTGCTTTGACAAATCCTGATAGGATAAAGACAACAGCAAGTATCAGTCGACATACGTTGACAGCTATTGTTCTCACTTCTCTTTTAGCTTAATAGCACCGAAGACGGCATAGTTTATGATATCTTGATAGTTTGAACCGATACCCTCCGATACCAGCGTGTTCCCATCAAGATCTTCAATCTCCTTGACTCGTTGGATCTTTGTGAGAATGAAGTCTGTATAGCTGCTGACACGCATGGAACGCCATGCCTCGTCGTAATCATGGTTTTTGCGTAACATCAGTTCTAAAGTCTCTGACGCATAACGGTCATATAGTGTCAAAGCCTCTGATGTGGTGATATCGGTCTTGTCTACATACCCGCATTCTAACTGTATCAGTCCAACAATGCCATAGTTTACAAGTGCAATGAATTCAGGGCGTATACCTTCACCTACCAGCGATTCTTTCTTTATCTCCAAAGAACGGATCCGTTTGGCTTTTATAAGCAACTGGTCGGTAAGCGACGACGGGCGCATGATACGCCAGGATGCTCCATAGTCGTGTAGCTTACTTGCGAAAAGCGAGCGGCATTCCGACATTACTTCCTTGAATTCTTCTTCTGTATTTGGCGTCTTATTTGACATAGTCTTGAATATATTCCGTTGCAAAGGTAGGCAACAAATTTCACATATCCAAATGTTCAACCAACTTTATTCTCATTTTAGAACTACAACAATTATTAACTAAGTATTGGTATGCACCTTTTGTGATTTTTTTAGCTCTTTCTGCAAAAAAAATAGTAACTTTGCGCACTAAAAAGATATTATACACATGAGAAACCTTAGTGATGCTGAACTTGCAAAGCTTTTGGACCAAGATATCTTTCATCAGATTTCCGCAGTGGCTGACCGGCTTAATGTGGAATGCTATGTCGTCGGAGGATATGTTCGCGACCTTTTCCTCGAGCGTCCTTCCAATGACATAGATGTTGTTGTGGTTGGTAGTGGTATTAGAGTGGCGGAAGAATTGAAAAAAGCGATAGGGAAAAGAGCAAATCTGAGCATTTTTCGTAATTTTGGTACGGCACAAGTGAAGATTCCAGTATGTTCTCATTCCAAATCGTCGACTTCGGATAAAGCTAATTCTTTTCTCGAAATTGAATTTGTAGGTGCCCGTAAAGAGAGCTATAGTCATAACTCGCGTAAACCCCATGTTGAAGATGGTACGCTTGAAGATGACCAGAATCGTCGTGACTTTACTATAAATGCCATGGCGATTTGCCTGAATAAAAATCGTTTTGGCGAACTTGTGGATCCTTTTGATGGCTTTTATGATTTGGAAGATGGTATTATCCGTACTCCACTCGATCCTGACATCACTTTTTCTGATGATCCGTTGCGGATGCTACGTTGTGTCCGTTTTGCCACACAACTGGATTTTTTCATTGAGGAAGAAACCTTTGAGGCGTTAGGACGTAACCGCAGCCGTATAAAAATTATCAGTGGAGAGCGCATATCTGATGAACTGAATAAAATAATGCTGTCACCACATCCGTCAAAAGGACTTATGGACTTATACAGATGTGGACTTTTGGAACTTATACTGCCAGAATTAGTTCAGCTCGACATCGTGGAAACGCGTAACGGACGTGCGCATAAGAACAATTTCTATCATACACTTGAGGTTCTTGAAAATGTCGTAGCTCGGATTAAGTCGCGCAACGAGACTATAAGGGAGGATGGTGAGGCTATAAGAGACAATGGCCTGTGGCTTCGATGGGCAGCATTGCTGCATGATATTGGTAAGCCTAAGAGTAAGCGATGGGATCCAACATTAGGATGGACCTTCCATAATCATAACTTTATCGGAGCGAAAATGGTACCCGCTATTTTCAGGAGACTCAAACAGCCAATGGATGCCAAGATGAAATATGTTCAGAAGCTCGTAGACCTCCATATGCGTCCGATTGTTATTGCTGACGAAGAGGTTACAGACAGTGCTGTGCGCCGTCTTTTGAACGATGCAGGTGAGGATATTGATGACCTTATGATGCTTTGTGAGGCCGATATTACTAGTAAGAATGAAATGAGAAAGGCACGGTTCCTTGAGAATTTCCGTATGGTTCGTGAGAAACTTACCGACTTGAAAGCAAAAGACTATGTTCGCTTGCTCCAACCGTGTATTGATGGAAATGAGATAATGGAGATGTTCCACCTACAACCCAGTAGGGAGGTCGGAGAACTGAAGCGTTACCTTAAGGATGCAGTTTTAGACAATAAGGTGCCTAATGAGCGTGAACCATTGATGCTGTTATTGAAAGAAAAGGCCTCTCAAATGGGGCTAATCTGAATTTAAAGGTTGATAATAATCTTATTAATAGTAAAAAAGGTGTAATTTAAACTATAAAAAAACGATAATGTTTATTAAAAACAAGGTTAGATTTTATATAAATAAATTTATAATGAGTAATTTTGTAGGCTGAAAACCGAACGAGTGTCGCTCGGTTTTCTCTTAACAAGAAGAATATTAATAATAAAAATAGGTATGAAAAGAAACAAGTATTTGTTGTATGTTGCTTTGGCATCAGCAGTGATTCTTTCAGGCTGTGGAAAGAAGTCTGGAGGACGTCCCAATTTTGGAGACAATGAGTATCCAGTAATGACTGTAGGTACACAAAGCACACAGTTGCAGACTACATATCCTGCAACAATCAAAGGTGTACAGGATGTGGAAATCCGTCCAAAAGTATCAGGCTTTATTACTCGTCTGGCCGTTCAAGAAGGTCAGGCGGTAGGTAAGGGACAGGTGTTGTTTACTGTCGATAATGTTACTTATCTGGCAGCTGTACGTCAGGCTGAGGCAGCCGTACGTCAGGCTCAGGCCTCAGTAAATTCAGCTCAGGCTCAATTGAATACAGCAACCCTGACATATAAGAACAGTCAGGAGCTGTTTAAGAATAATGTCATAGGTAGCTATGAACTGCAAACGGCAAAAAATACGATGGAGACTGCTCAGGCAGGTCTTAATCAGGCTCGTTCAGCAGTAGCTCAGGCTCAGGCAGCTCTAACTAATGCCAAGGAGACTCTTAGTTTCTGTACTGTTACCAGTCCGGCTGCAGGTGTAATAGGAAATCTTCCATACAAACAGGGTGCTCTGGTAAGCCCCTCGTCAAATCCTGCTGTGACGACAGTCTCAAATATCAGCACTATGGAAGTGTATTTCTCAATGACTGAAAAGGACTTGCTGGCAATGACCAAGAACGCTGGTGGCATTAAAGCTGCGGTAAACGCTTATCCACCAGTAAAGCTTCAGTTGGCAGATGGTAGTATATACAACCATGAGGGTACGGTGACGAAGGTAAGTGGTGTTATTGATGCTACCACAGGTTCAGTGTCAATGATTGCCCGTTTCTCTAACCCAGAGCATTTGCTTAAGAGTGGTGGCTCTGGCTCAATCATTGTTCCTACAAATGATAGCCGTGCCATGATGATACCTCAGTCGGCTACCGTACAGGTTCAGGACAAGATCTTTGTATATAAAGTAGATCAAAACAACAAAGTACGCTATACTGAGATAAAGGTTAATCCGCAGAATGACGGTAATTCGTACATCGTTACTGACGGTCTGAAGGTTGGCGATAAGATTGTGACCTCAGGTCTTACGAAGCTTACCGATGCGATGGATATCAAGCCAATCTCCCAGGAGCAATATGACAAGAAGATTCAGGATGCAGAGAAACTTGGAGAGAACCAAGGAACTGCAAAAGGCTTCATTGACGCTATGGGCGGTGGTAAGAAATAAGAAGCGAGAAAAAATAGAAATACAATTCTAAAGACAACGCTAACATTCGAGAATTATGACATTTACGAATTTTATAAAACGCCCTGTGCTGTCAACGGTAATCTCTATTGTGATAGTAATATTGGGCTTTATCGGTTTGGTGACGCTCCCTATTGAGCAGTATCCAGACATTGCGCCGCCTACCGTTATGGTGATAACAAGTTATCAAGGAGCTGACGCTGAGACAGTGCTGAACTCTGTGCTTGCACCATTGGAGGAAAGTATCAATGGTGTGGAGGGTATGGACTATATGACCTCATCGGCATCAAATGCAGGTTCTGCAAGTATTACGGTTATGTTCCGTCAGGGAATGAATGCGGATATGTGTGCGGTGAATGTCCAGAACCGTGTCAGTCAGGCATCCGCTTTGTTGCCGGCAGAGGTGACTCGTGCAGGTGTGCAGGTAATGAAGCGCCAGACATCACAGGTTATAATGTATACCCTGACCTCTGAAGATGGCCGTTATGATGATGAGTTTCTGACAAACTATGCTAATATCAATATTGTTCCAGCTTTGAAACGTATCGAAGGTGTCGGTGACGTACAAAGCCCTGGTATGAAGACCTATTCTATGCGTATATGGCTTAAGCCTGACGTAATGAAACAGTACAGTCTAATGCCGACAGATATTAGTGGTGTGCTGGCAGAGCAGAATATAGAGGCTGCTCCAGGTTCCTTCGGTGAACTCAGTAATGTCGCATACGAATATACTATGCGCTATACAGGTCGTTTGAAGACGGCAGAAGAATTTGGTAATATCATTATCAAGACAACGAGTGACGGACAGACTCTTAAGTTGAAGGATGTTGCGAAAGTAGAGCTTGGTGGCTTGCAGTACTCTGTAGCCATGAAGAACAACAACAGACCTTCTGTCATGGGTATGGTTCAGCAAATTGCTGGCTCCAATGCCAATGAAATCGCAAAGAACGTGAAGAAAGAGCTTGAGGAACAAGCAAAGAGCTTTCCCCCAGGTCTTGAGTATAAGATTAACTATGATGTCACGGAATTCCTTTATGCAAGTATTGAGGAGGTAGTATTCACGCTTATCCTTACTTTGTTCTTGGTGTTCTTAGTGGTATATATCTTCTTGCAAGACTTCCGCTCAACACTTATTCCGCTAATCGCTGTTCCTGTATCTCTTATTGGTACGTTCTTCTTCTTGAAGGTGTTTGGATTCTCTATCAACTTGCTGGTATTGTCGGCATTGCTTCTCGCCATAGCTATTGTTGTTGACGATGCTATTATAGTTGTTGAGGCGGTGCATGCCAAGCTTGATCAGGGGTATAAGAGTGCTTTGACAGCTGCCATTGATGCCATGAATGAGATTTCTGGCGCTATCATCTCAGTGACACTGGTGATGGCTTCAGTGTTTATTCCGGTGTCGTTCATCGGCGGTACCAGCGGAACATTCTATCGTGAGTTCGGTATTACGATGGCTGTGTCTATCTTCATCTCTGCCTTGAACGCCTTGACTCTGTCACCGGCCTTGTGTGCTATCTTCTTAAAACCGCATGATGGTGAGGAAGAGAAAAAGATGTCATTTGTAGACAGGTTCCATGCTGCTTTCAATCGTACCTATGACAAGACGATGAATAAATATAAAGGCTATGTGGAGAAACTTGTGCATAAGCCTATTCTCATACTCTTGTTAGTTGTTGTTGGTATAGCATCACTTGTAGTGACAATGATGACGACAAAGACAGGTTTGGTGCCAGATGAGGATACCGGAACTCTGTTCTGTACCGTTTCAATGCCTCCTTCAACATCTGTTGCACGCACCAAGCAGGTCATAGCACAAGTAGACTCTATGCTCGGTGCTAATCCGGCGATCAAGAACCGTGAGCAGATACAAGGATATAACTTCATAGCTGGTGCTGGCTCCGACCAGGCAACGTTTATCATCAAACTAAAGCCTTTTGAGGAACGTACTGGCGGATTCTGGTATAAGCTCTCAGGACTTTGGGAAGGTGATGGTATTATGCGCTTCTTTGTCAATCCAATGGAGTCAACATCTGTATTGGGTATGATATACAAGCAGACTGCAAGCATCAAAGATGCGCAGATTCTCGCATTCGCACCACCAATGATACCTGGATTCTCTGCAAACAGTGGTGTGTCATTGGTTATGCAGGATCGTACAGGTGGTGATTTAGGAAAGTTCTTTGATATTGTACAGAATTATCTTAAAGAGCTCAACAAACGTCCAGAGATACAGATGGCTATGACTGCCTATAATCCGAATTATCCACAGTATATGATTCATATTGATGTGGCAAAATGTAAGCAAGCTGGTATTGGTCCGTCAACGGTTCTCACTACCCTGCAAGGATATTACGGTGGTCTTTATGCTTCCAACTTTAATGCTTATGGAAAGTTGTATCGTGTGATGATTCAGGCTGGTCCAGAGGATCGTATGACTCCTGAGAGTATGAATAAAATCTATGTTCGTACAAATGGAGGAATGACACCTGTGGGTGAATTCTGTACCCTTGAGCGGGTTTATGGTCCGGCTAACATCAACCGTTTCAACTTGTTTACATCTATAAATGCAACCGTAACTGTTAATGATGGCTATTCAACAGGAGAGGCTATCCAGGCTGTAGAAGAAGTCGCTGCTGATATACTGCCACAGGGATATGCTTATGAGTATTCAGGTCTTACACGTCAGGAAGCAAAGTCGAGCAACTCCACTGCATTGATTTTCTTGCTTTGTATTATGTTCATATATCTGATCTTATCTGCACAGTATGAGAGTTATATTCTGCCGTTGGCTGTAATTCTATCTGTGCCGTTTGGTCTTGCGGGTGCTTTCGGCTTTACACAGCTGTTTGGACACTCCAATGACATTTACATGCAGATTTCATTGATTATGTTGATAGGTCTGTTGGCTAAAAATGCAATCCTTATCGTGCAGTTCGCATTGGAGCGTCGTGAGCTCGGTATGGCAATATCGTGGTCTGCTGTCTTGGGTTCCGCAGCACGTTTGCGTCCAATCCTTATGACTTCTCTTGCTATGATTATTGGTTTGCTTCCAATGATGTTCGCCTCTGGCGTAGGTAAGAATGGTAACCAGACTCTTGGCGCCGCGGCTGTAGGTGGTATGTTGATCGGTACTTTGTGCCAGCTCTTTGTCGTACCTACGTTGTTTGTCATCTTCCAGTCATTGCAGGAGAAGTTCAAACCAATGAATTTCGAGAATGAGGAGAATGTGGAAGTTGAACGGGAGTTGGAACAATATGCCCACGGTCCTATCCAGGAGTATAAAATAGAACAATAATATCTTGACAGGTATCTAATTATCAAACAGACAAGTGATAATGAAAACAAGAAATATAATAACAATAGGTCTTACGGCTGTTCTGCTGAGCAGCTGTAAGGCATACCATTCGCTCTATGACAATTATGAGCGTCCGGATGTCAGGACTGATAGTATTGTGCGTTCGCCAATAAACGATAATCTGTATCTGAATACCGATACGACAGGCTTTGGCAACCTCCCATGGAGGTCGGTCTTCACTGATCCGATACTGCAGGATATCATATCGAGGACACTTGCCAATAATCCGGACTTGTTGAATGCTGCCATTAACATTGATATTGCTGAGGCACAGCTGAAAGCAGCTAAACTGGCGTTCCTGCCATCAATAGCATTCGCGCCGCAAGGCACAATATCACATTTCGGAGGTTCCGATGGTACTACCACAAAGGCATATACCATCCCACTTGCAGCTTCATGGAATCTTGACCTTTTCGGCACGTTACGCAGCCAGAAGAAGTCAGCTCAGGTTGCATTGATACAGATGAAGGATTACCAGTTGGCTGTGAAGACGAGCCTTATATGTAATGCCGCAAATATGTATTATACCCTTCTGATGCTTGACCGTCAGATGGAGATTGTAAATGAGATGCAACAGCTGACCAAGGATACTTGGGAAATGATGAAATTACAGATGTCATTCGGGCGTGCCCGCTCAACAAGTGTTCAGAGTGCGGAGTCTGCTTATTATTCTGTCCTAACACAAAGTGTGACATTGAAGGGCAATATTCGGGAGGTTGAGAATTCGTTGTCATTGCTCATGGGTGAGCCAATACATGGTATTGAACGGGGTAGCCTTGCAAGTCAGGTACTGCCAGAGCAATACGCCACAGGTGTCGGTCTGAACATGCTTGCTAACCGTCCTGACATTCACGCAAAAGAAATGGCGTTGGCACAATGTTTCTATGGAATGGAGACTGCGCGTAGCCGTTTCTATCCACAGATAACTATCTCTCCAACAGGCGCATACACTAATAGCAATGGTCTTGTAAATCCAGGTAAGATACTGCTTAGCGTTGTAGGTCAACTTACTCAGCCAATCTTCCAAAAAGGGCAGCTTGTAGCTGGTCTTCGTGTCGCAGAGGCACAGTATAAACAAGCTTACAACACATGGCAGAATGCTATTCTGACAGCTGGCAGTGAGGTAAGTAAGGCACTTGTACAGTATAATTCCGCTGTTGAGAAGAGTGACTTGGAAACCAAGCAGATTGAGGTTCTCAAGAAAAATGTAGAGCAAACCACAATGCTATACAAACAGTCATCCAGCACCTACCTGGAGGTAATTACAGCACAACAGCAATTGCTAAACGTGGAGATCTCTAAAGTTCAGGATGATTTCTCGAAGATGCAAGCTGTCGTAAATTTGTATTATGCACTTGGCGGTGGGGTAAACTGATGAGTTAAGTAGTAAATAGTAAATAGTCAAATCGTAAATAAATATGGCAAGTGAAATCAGTCCAAGAGCCGAAGTGAGCCCCAAGGCAAAGATCGGTGACAACTGTAAAATATTCCCATTCGTGTATATAGAGGACGATGTGGTGATTGGCGATGGATGTATCATATTCCCATTTGTAAGTATCCTTAATGGCACACGTATGGGAAAAAAGAACAAAGTACATCAGGGAGCCGTACTCGGCGCCCTGCCACAAGACTTCAACTTCCGTGGTGAGAAGAGTGAGCTTGTGATCGGTGACAACAATATTATCCGAGAGAATGTTGTCATCAATCGTGCTACACATTCTGGCTGCCAGACGGTTATCGGCAATGATAATTTCTTGATGGAGGGATCTCATATCAGCCATGATACAAAAGTTGGCAACAGCTGTGTTTTCGGATATGGAACAAAGATTGCCGGTGACTGTGAGATAGGAAACGGTGTTATCTATTCGTCAAGTGTCATAGAAAACGCCGGAACGCGAGTAGGAGAGGGCGCAATGATACAAGCGGGAACTACATTCTCAAAAGATGTGCCGCCGTATATCATTGCAGGAGGTACACCTGTTGAGTATGGTGGTGTCAACGTCACTATGTGCAAGGCGTATGGCATCAGTGACAAGGTGCTGAAGCACATAGCCAATGCCTATCGTCTGGTATTCAATGGAAAGACAGATGTTCAGGATGCCCGCCGCCAAATTAGGGAGCAGGTTCCTGAGAGTGAGGAGATTACAAAAATCATGGATTTCATAAAGCATACTACCCAAGGTATAATAGGTAAATAGGCAATGAAAGACAATGATAGTAATTAGGCGTAAAAGGATACGAATGTGAGCCTAATAGGAGGCTGTACAATGTATACCTTCAGCTATAACACGGTCGCGGATGGCATCAAGCTGTTCGCGACTTGCTTTTTTTAGTCCTTTTATGGGAGTCTCACGGTCAATCGTGTAAATCATAACGGATTCCGGATGGATTTCCTTCAAGGCTTCAATCCATGGCTTGACATATCTTTCTCCAGTGTTGTCAATTGGTACTCCGTCTCTGTCATCTTTTCCTGTAAGGAATATTGTCTGAATGATGACATGACCATTAAAAGCCTTCAGCTCCTCAATGACTTTATTAACATCGTATGTATGAGACACAGGACGGTCTATGCGTCGTATGAAGTCTGCATCTATAGTGTCCAGCTTCTGAATATTATTGTCAACAAGTTTCAGAGCCTCATGCACATCTTTCTTATAGGACATCGTTGCATTGCTCAAAACCGACACTTTTGCTTCCTTACAATATTTGTTACGCAGACTAATAGTGTCGTAAATAATACCGGCGAAATCAGGATGGGCTGTAGGCTCACCATTACCGGCAAAGGTCAGTACGTCTGGGAGAGCATTGTCTTTAGACATTTCCTGTAATTTCTTTTCCAAGGATTCTGCCACTTCTTTGCGAGTAGGGCGTGGCATAGAGGGACGAAAGTCTTTGTTAAGTCCGCATTCGCAATAAAGACAGTCGAATGTGCAGATTTTTCCGTCACCAGGCATGAGGTTGATGCCGAGTGAGATACCTAAACGCCGGCTGTGTACTGGACCGAAGATAGGTGATGGATAAATTATTGTACTCATTGATTATTCTTCAATTGTTCAAAAAACAAATCAAAAACTTCAAAACATGTTACAGCATACGCCATAATGTGGATTCTCTATTAGTCAAGAAATCCTTGGTCACGAAGTGCCTGTAACATGGTCTCTGACATTTTCTCGTTGTCTTTTTTTGTATATCGGCAGTCGGTGAAGACTTGTGCAAGTGTCTCCTTGTTGTTTAGCTCCACAAAATGCCGGTTTTCCTCAAGCTCTTCCTTGGCTTTATAAAAAGAGTCGATGCGTGCCGATGTGTAGTCTTCATATATCTCTTGATGAATTATACTTTCCAGTGGCAGCCGGTCGGAGAGGGCTGGTGTCTCATCTGGCCAGCCGAGCGTTATTGTAGCGACAGGGAATACTAACTTGGGTAGCTGAAGTATGTCAATTATCATCTTTGGCATGTATATGGTTGTTCCAAGAAAACAAGTTCCTAACCCTTCTTCTTCTGCAAGGTTGCAGAATGTTTGGCAATATAACAATGCGTCGGTAGAGGCATTGATGAAGGATAGGAAATTGTCATATCCGGGATTTGCCTTCCTGTTCTCTGCCCATAGTGTAGTGCGCCGGAAGTCGGCACAGAAGGTTAG
This sequence comes from uncultured Prevotella sp., assembly GCA_905236455.1. Taxonomy (GTDB): domain Bacteria; phylum Bacteroidota; class Bacteroidia; order Bacteroidales; family Bacteroidaceae; genus Prevotella. The sequence continues at coordinate 93,728 of CAJOPT010000128.1, forward strand.
CATAACTGGTGCTTGTGTCACCATTGGCTGGTTGAAGTGTGCTGGTGCCAGACGACGTTTCATTTCGTCGTCACGTGTGATAATTACAGAATACAGTTGCAGGTTACCCATTGTAGGTGTTCGCTCCGCTTCTTCCAGTAGTCGGTGTAACAAATTTTGTTCCACAGCTTTCGTGGAGTATTTTCTGATTGTTCGTCTGTTGTTTATTGATGCCATAATATAGTTGCTTTCAGTATTTATGCTGCAAAGGTAATGTTAAAATCGTATAATTCACATTATATTGAACTATAAATGTGTTTTTTTTATTATTTTTGCAACTGAATTTGAATTCACAATAATCATGGAGAATAATAATCAAAACGCTGGAGAGAATTCACAAGTTGTTGAAGTTCGCCCTAAAGAGCTGGCTTGCGATGTTGTGCGTTTTCAAAACAATAAGGAGAAATGGGTGGCATTTGTAGGTTTACTGGACGGACGCCCATACGAGATCTTTACTGGTTTGCAGGATGACGAGGAGGGAATAGTGCTTCCTAAAACCGTTACTAAAGGAAAGATAATAAAGCAGGTTAATGAGGATGGCTCAAGTCGTTATGACTTCCAGTTTGAGAACAAACGGGGATATAAGACTACTGTTGAAGGTCTTTCTGAGAAGTTCAATCCAGAGTATTGGAATTATGCCAAGCTTATCTCTGGTGTCCTTCGCTATCGCATGCCTATAGAAAACGTTATAAAACTGGTCGCTTCTTTGTCATTGAAAGATGAAAGCATTAACACCTGGAAAACGGGCGTTGAACGGGCTTTGAAGAAATATGTCAATGGCGGTGAGGATGTGGAAGATTCTCTTGAATAGCTAAGGTTAATAATTCTTCAGGTTTAATGAGATGATGCAGTTGACATGCGGGTATATCTTGTTGAAAGGACTTCGGTTTCATGCTTTTCATGGCGTCCTGCCACAGGAGCGTGAGGTCGGTAACGACTATGTTGTCAATGTACGTATAGGATATCCTTTGGCAACCGCGTCAGAGAGTGATGATGTCAACTATACCTTGCATTATGGTGAGGCTTATGACATGATACGAGATGAGATGATGTCACCTTCGGCATTGCTGGAACATGTGGCAGAGCGTATAGCACGGGCTCTTTTTACACGATGGACGAAAATACAGTCCTTGGACTTGGAACTGACGAAGGAGAATCCTCCGATAGGCGCATATTGCGAAGGAGCGAGTGTCGAAATGCATTGGGATTCTTTACATGAGGGAAGCCTTTGATTTTCAATCAATAGGATATCTCTTTATAACGATATAGATACTTTTATGATAAGAAAGATATTTTTTTTGTTTTTTGCCTTTATGACAAGCATTGCTGTTGCAGATGGTGCAAATAAGCAATTTACACTTGTTATTGACGCTGGGCATGGAGGACATGATACAGGCGCTCCAGGTGCCTTCTCAAAAGAAAAGAACATCAACCTTAATATTGCATTGGCTTTTGGAAGGTATGTAGAGCGTAACTGTCCTGATGTACGGGTGATATATACTCGTAAGACTGATGTGTTTATAACCCTGAAGGAACGTGCCAACATTGCAAATCGCAACAATGCTGATTTGTTTATCTCTGTACATACTAATGCACTTCCTGCGGGAAGAATAGCACGAGGATTTGAGACTTATACATTAGGTATGCACCGCGCAAAGGACAATCTTGATGTGGCTATGCGTGAGAATAGTGTTATCTCCATGGAGAAAGACTACAAACAGCGTTATCAAGGCTTTGACCCAAGGTCGTCAGAGAGCTATATCATGTTTGAGTTTATGCAAAGTGCCAACATGGAGAAGAGTGTCGAATTGGCAAAAATCATACAGCGTACGGTGTGTAGCACGGCAGGACGTGTTGACAAGGGTGTGCATCAGGCAGGCTTCCTTGTGCTTCGTGAGACTTCCATGCCAAGTTGCCTGATAGAGCTCGGGTTTATCAGTACACCGGATGAAGAGAACTTCCTTAATTCGGAACAGGGTATCGACGCTATGGCTCGTGGAATATATCAGGCGTTTGTGACTTATAAGAACCGTTATAGTGGTAAGGTTGTGGTTCCTTACGTGGCTCCAAAGTCCAATAGTTTTGAGGATCAGCATCATATCTTCCCGCAGGATGACACTCCTTCTTCCAGTAAGGAGAGGAATGCATCTAAAAAAGAACGGGAGCAGGAAAAAATGGAGAGTAAGGTTGAGACTGTGAAACATGTGGTGCATGAGGTTAAGGAGGAACAGGTAAAACCCGAGCCTTTGATGTCAACGGTTCAGCCATTACCAAATGCTCCGGTTTTCAAGGTCCAGATTTTTGTCTCTGATAGTCCACTGCCAGCCAAGCATCCTCAGTTTAAGGGACATGGCAAGGATGTGGAGAGCTACTCCGAAGGTGGAATGACTAAATATACTATTGGCAGTAGTGGGAGCTATGATGAAATATGCCGGATACATAATTCCTTGAAGAGTGATTTCCCGGGATCGTTTGTCATCGCTCTTAAAAACGGTAAACGCATGGATCTGCATCAGGCTATAAAGGAAAGTAAAAAACACTGATATTTAAGTTAAAAATAAAATAATAGTCTATTATAACGGAAGTATGAAAATTAAAAACGAAGTCAAGATAGCTATAGTCGCAATCATTGGAATAATGGTGTTGTTTTTTGGTATGCAGTTCCTTAAAGGACTATCCTTCTTTTCCTCTGACACGACATATGTGATGAAGTTTAATAACATCACTGGGTTGTCTACCTCAAGTCCAATCACTGCCAATGGTTTCCGGGTAGGCACGGTAAAGACAGTAAACTATGATTACTCTTCGCCAGAGGATATCAAAGTCGATGTCAATATAGATAAGGATATGATTATTCCAAATGGTACGAAGGCTGAGATAGTAAGTGATATGCTCGGAAATGTTCAGATTGTACTCAGGCTGGGCGATATCAAAAACGGAAGGCTTCCTGTTGGTGGGGTAATTGAAGGTGGTATGGAGAAAGGCGCAATGGATGCGGTTATGTCGATGGTGCCGGAGATACAAAAGCTGCTGCCAAAGATGGATTCTATTCTCACTGGCATCAATACTCTGGTGGCTGACCCGTCAATAGCGGCGTCATTGCATAATATCAATACTATTACATCTGACCTGACAACCTCAACACGCCAGCTGAATCAGATTATGGCTACAGTAAACAAGGAATTGCCCGGACTGACTGGGAAGGCAAACGGATTGCTTACGCATGCTGACGGAACGATGTCTAATGCTGATAATATGATAACAACCTTAAACGATAAGGTCGGAGGAATAGATGTCGCGGGAACCATGGCTAAGGTTGACCAGACTCTTGCGAATGTACAGAGCCTTACAGATAAACTCAATAGCAACCAAGGGACACTGGGATTGCTGATGAATGACAAAACTCTTTATCAAAACCTGACACAGACGATGCAAGATGCCGATGCGTTACTTGTTGACTTCAAGGATCATCCAAAGAGATATATACACTTCTCAGTATTCGGAAAAAAAGACAAATAATGCGGTATTTAAATTAAGTCTAAATAAGTTTGTTAAAGTTCCACACTTTAAGAGAAATATGTAAATGGTGAATTGTCAGTGACTTTCAGCATTTTATAAAATGTTTTTCAAATTATCGTAAAAGTGACTGAAATGTGCAAAATTGTTTGGAAATCAGAGTGTTAGAATAATGCAAGCGTAAAAATATTAAAGCCAAAATACATGGCGTTGCAAAGTACTAACAATAGGGCATTTAGCTAAAAATGCCATGACTCGACAAATTGGCGCATTAGTAAATTTCAAAATTGTTGATTACCTTTGCAAAGTCTTTCGTGAGAGAACGATGTAAGACAACAATGTATTAACTGGATATGAACGTAAAACCTATGAAACTCTGGGAGCAATGTCTACTACTTATCCGTGATAACGTCACGGAAAAGCAGTTCGATACTTGGTTCAAACCCATTGTCTGTGAGTCCTTCCAGGAAGAGACCAAGACTTTGCGGCTACGGGTACAAAGTCCATTCGTGTATGAGTACCTCGAGGAGAACTATATCGACCTGTTGAGCAAGGTTCTTACGCATGTATATGGAAAAGGTGTACGCCTGACATATCGGGTTGTCACAGATAAAGAAAATCATCTGACGCAAGATATTCAGGCTGAGCCAGTTGAGAACATTGACTCGCAACGTCCTACTGGCAGGGCTAATCAGCCTCGTACCAAGCTCGATACTGCACAACATGATATTGACTCACAATTAGATCCGCATAAGTCATTTGCTAATTTTATTGAGGGTGACAGTAATAAACTGCCTCGTTCTATAGGTTTGTCTATTGCGGAACATCCAAACACCACGCAGTTTAATCCAATGTTTATCTATGGTCCATCAGGATGTGGAAAGACACATCTTATGAATGCTATAGGACTGCACATAAAGAAACTGTATCCTCAGAAACGTGTATTGTATATTAGTGCAAAGCTTTTCCAGGTTCAATATACTAACTCCGTATTGCAGAATACTGTTAACGACTTTATAAGCTTCTATCAGACTATAGATGTGCTTTTGGTTGATGACATACAGGAGTGGGTGAGCGCAGCGAAGACACAGGACACATTCTTCCATATCTTCGATCACCTTTTCCGTAATGGAAGACGTATATTGTTGGCTTCTGATCGCCCTCCGGTTGATCTGAAAGGTATGAATGAGCGTTTGCTTACGCGTTTCTCTTGCGGATTAATAGCTGAGTTGGAAAAACCAAACATACAGTTGTGTATTGATATCCTCAATCATAAGATACAACATGAGGGGTTACAGATACCTGACGAAGTGGTGCGGTTTATCGCTCAGACTGCAAATGGTAGCGTTCGTGATCTACAGGGTGTCATTAATTCTTTGCTCGCATATAGCGTTGTATATAACAGCAGTGTTGACATGCGCTTGGCTGAGCGCGTCATCAAGCGTGCTGTGAAGATTGATGAAAAACCTCTTACCATTGATGATATCGTGGAGACGGTATGCAATCATTTTAATGTCCGCACTTCAGATGTGTCGAGTCGCAGCCGTAAACAAGAGTATGTGGTGGCACGACAGGTCTCTATGTATCTTGCTCAGAAGTACACAAAGATGCCGGCATCACGTATCGGAAAACTTGTTGGTGGACGTGACCACTCTACGGTTATTCATAGTTGTTCTCAAATAGAAAAACGCATGAAGGTTGATCATGCCTTTATGGATGAGATAACAAGTATCGAGAATTCATTCAAGATAAAAAGACAATTATAATTCATCTCATCTTGATGGATATAAAAAATAAGAGTTAAGAAACGATATTCTTAACTCTTATTTTTTTACTCAAAGTCCTTAACATTTAGCGTTCGGACACCAAGGCTTCAGTTGCTTGAAGAAGTCGTTGCCTTTATCATCAACGAGGATGAAAGCAGGGAAGTCTTCTACGGTGATCTTCCATATAGCTTCCATGCCCAGCTCAGGATATTCAACACATTCGATACTCTTGATACTGCTCTGTGAGAGGACTGCGGCAACACCACCGATGGTACCAAGATAGAAACCGCCGTGTTTCTGGCAGGCGTCCGTAACTACCTGTGAGCGATTGCCCTTTGCAATCATTACAAGTGAGGCTCCATTGTCTTGGAACTCATCGACATATGGATCCATGCGGTTTGCTGTGGTCGGTCCCATAGACCCGCACGGATAGCCTTCTGGCGTCTTGGCTGGTCCAGCGTATAGTATCGGATGATCCTTGAAGTATTGTGGCATCTCCTCACCAGCATCAAGGCGTGCCTTCAGCTTCGCATGTGCGATGTCACGAGCTACAATAATCGTTCCCCTCAAATTGACACGGGTGCTTACAGGGTATTTTGTCAGTTCTGCCCGTACTGCGTCAATACCTTTGTCAAGATCAATCTCAATGCCTTTCGTTCCCTCTCCAGGACGGCGGAACTCTTCTGGTATAAGCTCTGACGGGTTACTGTCCATCTTCTCAAGCCATATGCCATCACGGTTGATCTTAGCTTTGATATTACGGTCAGCGGAACAGCTTACTCCCATGCCTATAGGACAGGATGCTCCATGACGTGGCAGACGGATAACACGGATGTCATGTGCCAAAGCCTTGCCGCCAAACTGTGCACCCAGGCCAATCTTCTGTGCCTCTACAAGAAGTTTCTGCTCTAAGTCGATGTCGCGGAAGGCTCGTCCTGTCTCATCACCGGTGGTAGGCAGACTGTCGTAATACTTTATACTGGCGAGTTTCACAGTGAGCAGGTTCTTCTCGGCACTTGTTCCACCAATGACGAAGGCGATATGATAAGGTGGACAGGCTGCGGTGCCAAGGCTCTTCATTTTCTCTACAAGGAAAGGAAGAAGTGTTCCTTCATTCTGTATGGTTGCCTTTGTCATAGGATAGAAGTATGTCTTGTTGGCAGAACCGCCGCCTTTGGCAACCATTACGAAACGATACTCCGCACCCTCAGTAGCCTCGATGTCAATCTGTGCAGGGAGGTTGCAGCGTGTGTTCACCTCGTCATACATGTTGAGAGGAGCGTTCTGTGAGTAGCGAAGGTTCTCAATGGTAAAGGTGTTGTAGACTCCTTTCGAGAGTGCTTCCTCGTCCTCAAAGCCAGTCCAGACCTGTTGACCTTTCTCACCATGGATAATAGCGGTTCCGGTATCCTGACAGAAGGGTAGTATACCCTTGGCGGCTGTCTCTGCGTTGCGTAGGAACTGTAATGCCACATACTTGTCATTCTCGCTTGCCTCAGGGTCACTTAGGATGGCAGCGACCTGCTCATTATGTTCACGACGTAGCATAAACTCCACATCATGGAATGCCTCTTGTGCAAGTAGGGTCAGTGCCTCTGGTGATACTTTAACAATTTCCTTTCCCTCAAACTCGCTGAGGCTGATGCCTTCTTTCGTCAGCAGGCGATACTCTGTTGTGTCTTTCCCCATCTGGAACATGGGGGCGTACTTGAAATCTGTTGTTGCCATGGTTGTTTTTATTGTTTATTCGTTATTACGTTATCTCGTTTTAATATCCGAAGATTTCTTCTGTGGAAAGACGCTTTACCGGGGCTATTTTCTCTAATTTCTCCATGTCAAGGTCTTCTTCCTTACCGAGAATAAGATACTTATAAGGTTTGTTTACCATATTGGCTTTCTCGAAATTCACAATATCCTGCAAAGTAAGCGACGGCAGTGCCTTATAAATATATTCGTTAGTATCGTAGTCGAGACCCATCTGCTTCAGCCAGTAGTAGGTGGAGAGTACGGAGAACTTTGTTGTCCTTGCACTTTGCAGACTCTTGGTAAGGCTCTGCTTGGCTATCTCAAAGGCTGCCTGGCTCTGAGGCAAAGTGTCTACAATCTGATTGAATGTCTTGATACAGTCTGCCATCTTGTCATTCTGTGAGATGATGAAGGTATAGAATGACTCAGGTTGATTCTTTCGTGAAGGACTGCTGTATCGTGCGGATGCGTTATATGCAAGTCCACGGCTCTCGCGAAGCTCTTGAAATACAATACCGTTCATGCTGCCTCCGAAATACTCATTGAAAAGGGCACGAAGAGGAGCCTCTTCCTTGTTCCATGGCTTGTTCTCATTGTGGAACTGTACCATATAGATATTCTTGGCGTCATACGGTGCAATGTATACTTCATTCTCTGGTGTCGGCTGCATAGTGTATTCCGGTCCTCGTGGAGCAGGAGTAAGCTTTTTCTTCGTTTTGTGAACACTACCGAGAAGCTTGCTAAGCTCCTTTTCTGTCATAGGACCATAATACAGCACGGTCTTTTCCATGTTGCGCAGGTTCTTGAGACATTCGAGCAGGCTCTGTGGGTTCATCTCGCGTAGCTGTTCTATACTGTAAATGTTACGCTGGGAATTATATGAGCCATATTGTCCGTAAGTCATCAAGGCACGGAAACTCTCGCGTTGATCTTTTTTGCTGTCATCCCTGCTTTTTTGAACCAAGTCAACGAAACTGGTGTATGAGTCATTGTCGGCCTTGGCATTTTGCAACAGGTCTTCCACAAGGGTTAGGGCCTGTGGCAGGTTCTCATTAAGACCAGTCAGCCATACCGTAGTCTTGTCTTCTGTCTGTGAGATACCATAGCTACATGCAAGCTTGTAGAATTCCTGCTGTATTTGACTGACGGTTTTCTTATTGGTGCCAATATAATTAAGGTAGCTGGCTGCATAGCCAATGTCCAAATCGTCCTCGTCACCAAAATCATAGACAAAGCGGAGAGTGAAGCGGTCGTCTTCTGTGTTCTGCTTGTAAAGTAGTGGAAGCCCCGCTTTGGTCTTAGTGTCTTTTAAGTCGTTATTGAAATCAAGGAAACGAGGCTCTATTGGTTTCGCCTCACTGTTCTTAATCTCATTTAGGAACGTGGAACTGAGGTCTCGGTTTGTCGGTATGGCGGTGATGGTTGGCTTGTCGATCTTTTTCTGGGTCGTGTCTTCGCCAACCTTCTTGTATACACATGCATAATTGTCAAGGAAGTGTTTGTTGGCAAAATCCACAATCTGTTGCTTTGTCATCTTTGCCTGACGGTCGAGTCTTCCTACGACATCTGCCCATGGCAGGTTGTTAATAAACGCGTCAACCATGATATTTGCACGGTTGCGGTTGTTGTCAAGACTTGTGAGGTATTGTAGCTTCTTGTTGCTGATGACACTTGGCAACAGCTCATCGGAGAAGTTGCCGCGTTTCAGGTTGTCGATTTCTCCTAATACCAGTGTGCGAAGCTCTTCCAAAGACTGTCCCGCCTTCGGCATACCATAGACGATGAATCCGGAGTAGTCGGTCATGTCATAGATAAACGCACTCACACCTTGAGCTTTCATAGTCTGCTCGAGGTTCACCTCAAACAAACCTGCCTTACCATTGGCAAGAATCGAGGAGATGACATCAAGCGTGTCGGCTTGTGCGTCATTGGCTCCTTTAAAGAGCCATGCCATCATCAGATTTTCTGCTTCCTGACCAACAATGGTTGAGTCTTTTGGCTGTGTCAGTGCTGGTTGTTGTCCGTATTCTGGTCGAGAGAGGTTCGTGCTCGGCTTCCATGAACCGAAATACTTGTCAATAATTTCTATCACCTCGTCTGGGTTGAAGTCGCCAGCCATACAGATTGCCACATTGTTGGGTACATAGTAGCGTTTGAAATAATTCTTGATATTGATAATGGATGGATTCTTAAGGTGTTCCTGAGTACCGATGGTTGTCTGCGTACCGTAGGGATGTCCAGGCAGCAACATCTTCAGAATAGCGGCATATTCTTTGCGCATGTCGTTGGCAAGTCCGATATTGTATTCCTCATATACAGCTTCCAACTCAGTATGGAACCCACGGATTACCATGTTCTGAAAACGGTCTGCTTGTACCTTCGCCCAGTTCTCAATCTCATTCGATGGAATGTTCTCCACATAGCAAGTCACGTCGTTAGACGTAAAGGCGTTCGTCCCTTCACTGCCGATAGCCGACATGAGTTTGTCGTATTCGTTAGGAATGAAGTACTTGGCGGCAAGCTGGCTCACAGAGTCAATCTCATGGTATGCTTGTCTCCTTGCTTCTGGGTCGGTCAGCGTACGGTATACTTCATATCGTGCCTCGATGTCGTCAAGGTAAGGCTTTTCCGCTGCAGCGTCAGTGACACCAAACCGATTGGTGCCTTTAAACATCAGGTGCTCCAGATAATGGGCAAGACCAGTTGTCTCGGCAGGATCGTTGCGCGAACCTGTCCTTACCGCAATGTTAGCTTGCAGACGTGGCTTCTCTTTGTTTACAGAGAGGTAAACCTTGAGTCCGTTACTTAGTGTGTAGATACGTGTCTGCATTGGATCTCCCGCAACTGTCTCATAGTCATGAGCCATCATAGGCATAAAAGAAAAGAGGCATAAAAGGAGAAAGGCAGTTAGGTACCGCATCTCGGTGTTCTTGTACGTTGTTTCCATTATTGTTTGTATTAAGTTTTAATCTTATCTGGTTTGATGTTACTCTTCGTAGTCGATCTCATGGTCGAGCTTTGAGATAAAGTCGTCAAACACATCCTGCTCAACGTCACCCATGGCGAATTCCTTTTCTGCGTCTTTCCTGATTTCTGCAATCCATGCGCGACGGGCGGTGATGTAGTCCTTATGTATCTGTCTCATTGCTTCTTCGTCAAGTTCTTCCAGTCCGTAATAGTCGAGAATCATGTTGTAAGACCATGTCCACTGATATTCGCGGAAGTGGTCGTTGATCTCCCGGAAACGGTTGCTGACATCCTGAATGGTCTCAAGGGTACCGCTCTTGATGTCTTCAATAATGCGTAACTCCTCACTCTCTGGTAAGAGTAGTCCTGAAAGGTCGTTCCACTTACCTAAACCAATCTCGGTTTGTGGCTTACCCAGCCAACCGCCTTTCACGGCACGCTTTAGTACGGCTCCCATATATATGCGCAGGGCGATATCGTAATACTTGATTCCTTTGCGGAGTGACGAGGCGTTTATGACATACTCATGGTAGTTGTAGCTTGACACATTGTCACCGCTGGCAGCACGGAGGTTCTCAAGGATTTGCTTGCCTTCCACAATCTCGCCGACGGTGAATGGTGATAGCCAATCGAAGTTGATAATGCTTTTCCTGCAACTGGCGGCACGCTTGTCTCGTTTCGGCCATTTCTTAATATCACGGTATAGTCCTACCGTAGTGATGTTGCGTCCCGGTACAAGATACATAGTGTCGCCGTATGCCATTAAATAGGAGAAAGGCAGACAGCGTGTGTCCGGGTGGTGCATCAGCTTACCGAAACAGACAGAGAAGGCACCAATGGTTGCCGGCATCAATACGTAGGAGCCGCTGGCAGTCTTTGTGCCTCGCTCCAGAGTGCCATAGTGCATCGGTCCCATCTTATAGGCATGGTTGGAGAAATTGGTGTTGGAGCCAGCGTTATAGAACGAGAACTCTCCTCCAATAAGCAAACTTGACTTATGGTGACTTGCAGAGAAAGGACCGCAGAAGGCTGCACATGCCTCACCGTTTGCCATAAAGGAATTGGCGAAGAACAGACTTGCCTCAGCCGTGAATCCATTGGTGATCTGACAGGCCTCGCCAACGAAGCAGTCTTGCATCTTCACGGAATTTGTGATTGAGCAGCCATTGGATATAATGGAGTTCTCACAGATGACACCTGTACCGATATATACGCTGGCATCATTGCTACTCATAATCGTACAGTCGCTGAGACGCGCCGCACCGCTAATCTCACAATCGTCCTTTATGACGGTGTTGGTAATCTCTTTGGTGTTTACAATCTTTACGTTATTACCTATGGTGCCACGGTCTGGATTTGACAATTTTATCTCTTCGCTTATCATGCGGTGAATGGCATCTTTAAGCTGACGGTCATTGAAGTGTTTCACCATGAAGGCGGCAAGCTGGCTGTTAAGCTCGTTGAACAAGATTACATTTCCGTCACCCATCTCATTGAGCACTGATACTAAATGTCCTTCTCCATAGGTGGCTCCCTCTGTGGTCTCCATAGTACAGATATTGGATATGTAGCAGTCATTGCCAATGGTATAGTTATTAATGAAATTACCAACATTCTCAATCAGACAGTCGTTGCCCACTGTGACATTGCGTAGCGTGGCGTTGTTGATTCCCGCATGTTTGAAAAAACCGGTGCTTACCTCTACTTGCTTCTCAAACTCGCCAAGTCTTATCGTACCATAGAACATGACGCGATGGAAGGAGTATGGCTTGAAATTCTCTGCGACACTTACGTTGTCCCAGCTTTCTGCCCAACAGTTGTTGTTTTCAAGGATCTGAATCTCTTCTTGAGTTAGTGACCTGTAGTTATTCATATCTATTGTGTTTAGTTGTTATTCTTCAATATTGTAAAGGAAATCGTTATAGGGATATTTTTGTACGTGTAGCTCGCGTACTTTCTTATAAAGTATCTTGCGGAACTCTTCTATGTTTTCTCTCTCGAGAGCGGAGATGAACAGACAATTGTCGTTGAGCTTTGCCATCCAGGTTCTTTTGAGTTCCTCAAGGGTGACATTCTCCTTTGTGGCAGGAGTAAGGTCATCGGCTTCTTTCTCAACCCATGTGTAACCGTCAATCTTGTTGAAAACAATCATTGAAGGCTTGTCGGCACAGCCTAAGTCTGCCAGTGTCTTTTCCACAACAGAGATCTGCTCCTCAAAATCAGGATGGGATATATCTACCACATGCAACAGAAGGTCGGCCTCGCGAACCTCATCAAGGGTAGACTTAAACGACTCTACCAGGTCGGTGGGTAGCTTGCGGATGAAACCAACGGTGTCGGCAAGCAGGAACGGGAGGTTCTCAATGGTGACCTTCCTTACTGTGGTGTCGAGAGTGGCAAAGAGCTTGTTCTCCGCAAACACCTCACTCTTGGAAAGAAGGTTCATGATCGTTGACTTGCCGACATTAGTGTAGCCGACTAACGCAACGCGGATGAGCCTTCCACGGTTCTTGCGCTGGGTGGTCTTCTGCTTGTCAATCTCTGCAAGACGTTGCTTTAGTAGGGTGATACGCTGGAGAATGATACGACGGTCCATCTCCAACTGTGTCTCTCCAGGACCACGTAAGCCTACTGAGCCTTTGCCTCCGCCACTACCGGAGCCTCCACCTTGTCTCTCAAGGTGTGTCCACAGACGTTGAAGGCGCGGAAGCATATATCTGTATTGTGCCAGCTCTACCTGTGTCTTGGCATTGGCGGTCTGAGCGCGCATGGCAAAGATGTCGAGAATGAGCGATGTACGGTCGAGTATCTTTACTTTCAGCTCATTCTCTATATTGCGGATCTGCTTGGCTGTAAGCTCATCATCGAAAATGACCATTCCCACAGGACTGTTCTCTGGAGTGAGCTCTATGCCATCTGCCTCGTATTGCTCCGCCATGTCCTCACGCATCTTGATGAAGTCTCTTATCTCATCCAGCTTTCCCTTTCCTACGTATGTTACGGAACTGGGACCGCTGATGCGTTGAGTAAAACGCTTTATTGTCACGGCACCGGCAGTATCGGCAAGAAATTCCAGCTCGTCAAGGTATTCCTTTGTCTTGCTCTCGTCCTGTTGCTTGGTGATTAAACCAACAAGGACGGCCGTCTCGGCCTTGACTTCGGAAATTACAAATTCTTTCATCTAATAGTATTGAATAGTATAATCTTTGCAAAGGTACGAGTAAATGAGCACAATACAAAATAAAAAGTCATTTTTATTTTTATTGTTGAATGGAAGTACCTTCTTCAAAGGTAAATAAAATTTCGGAGATTATAGGGGCAGTCGAGATAAAAATGTGAACAAATTACAAAAATTAGTAATCAAATCGCTTTTCTAATTCAAATAAATTTCATACTTTTGTGGAAAACTTCTAAATTGTAATGCATAACACAATGGAAAACAAAAAGTATGGTCATTTTGACGACCAACATCGGGAGTATGTGATTACCGACCCGAAGACACCTTGGCCTTGGATTAACTACCTTGGCAATGAGGATTTTTTCTCTCTAATCAGTAACACGGCAGGTGGCTACTCCTTCTATAAGGATGCTAAGTTCCGCCGTATCACCCGTTACCGCTACAATGGTGTCCCAATGGACAATGGCGGCAGGTATTTCTATGTTAAGGATGGGGATACCGTATGGAATCCTGGTTGGAAACCATGTAAGACTCCACTCGACTTCTATGAGTGCCGTCATGGCATGAGCTACACTCGTGTGACAGGGCGCAAGAATGATGTTGAGGCATCTGTATTGTTCTTCGTACCTCTGAAGACATGGGCTGAGGTGCAGAAGCTTACTCTTACCAACCACTCATCAGAGACAAAGAAGCTAAAGCTGTTTTCTTTCGCAGAATGGTGCTTATGGAACGCGGCTACAGACATGGAGAACTTCCAGCGTAACTTCTCTACTGGTGAGGTGGAGATAGAGGGTAGCACCATCTATCATAAGACAGAATACCGTGAGCGTCGAAACCACTATGCCTTCTATACCGTTAATGCGCCAGTTGACGGCTATGATACAGACCGTGAGACATTTGTCGGTCTGTATAACGGCTTTGATGAGCCCGAGGCTGTGCTCGAAGGCAAGCCACGTAACAGTCATGCGCATGGCTGGAGTCCCATAGCCTCACATTATATTGAGGTTGAGCTGGCACCTGGTGAGAGTCGTGACTTTGTTTTCCTGTTGGGATATGTAGAGAACGAGCAAGAAGAGAAGTTCTCCGCACCGCAGGTTATCAACAAAGCCAAGGCTAAGGCTTTGATGGAGCAGTTTGATACCACTGATAAGGTGGATCTTGCCTTTGCACACTTGCAAGACTACTGGAACCGCCTGCTTGATATCTATATCGTAAACACTGGCAACGATAAGCTCGACCGTATGGTGAATATATGGAACCAATACCAGTGTATGGTGACATTCAACTTCTCACGCTCGGCATCGTTCTTTGAGAGCGGCATCGGACGAGGGATGGGATTCCGCGACAGCAACCAGGACCTTGTGGGGTTCGTCCATCAGATACCAAGCCGCGCGCGTCAGCGTATCATCGACATCGCCTCGACACAGTTCCCTGACGGTGGTTGCTACCACCAATATCAGCCGCTAACCAAGCGTGGTAACAACGATATCGGTGGCGGATTCAACGATGACCCATGCTGGCTGATTTTCGGAACTGTGGCTTATTTGAAAGAGACTGGTGATTTCTCAATTCTAGATGAACAGGTTCCGTTTGATAATCAGCCAGGTAGCGAGGTTTCGCTCTTTGAACACTTGAAGGTTAGCTTCGACCACGTAGTCAACAATCTCGGTCCTCACTGTCTGCCACTCATCGGACGTGCTGACTGGAACGACTGTCTGAACCTCAACTGTTTCTCTTGGGATCCGAATGAGAGCTTCCAGACTACAGAGAACAAGAGCGAGGGCTCTAAGGCTGAGTCACTGATGATAGCAGGTTTGTTTGTCGTAACAGGAAAACAATATGTGGAACTCTGTCGTAAGACTGGACGTGAAGAAGAGGCCGACCGTGCCCAGAAAGCTGTCGACGCTATGGTTGCGGCTGTCAAGAAAGATGGCTGGGACGGAGAGTGGTATCTGCGCGCATACGACTACTTCGGCAACAAGATTGGCTCTCATGAGTGTGATGAGGCAAAGATCTTCATTGAGTCACAAGGATGGTGTACTATGGCTGAAATCGGTGCTGAGGAGGGTATGGTTGCCAAGAGTCTCGACTCTACGAAGAAATACCTGGAGTGTGAGCATGGTATCGTTTTGAACAATCCTGCCTTCACGAAGTATGTATATGAGTATGGTGAGATCTCTTCTTATCCGGAAGGATACAAAGAGAACGCAGGTATCTTCTGTCATAACAATCCATGGGTGATTATCGGTGAGACGCTTGCCGGACGAGGCAATGATGCCTGGAGCCATTATGCCAAGATCCTACCGTCGTATGTTGAGGAGAAATACCAGACGCTGCATAAGGTGGAGCCATACGTAAACTGTCAGATGGTTGCTGGTAAGGATGCGGCTAAGCCTGGTGAGGGAAAGAACTCATGGCTTACTGGTACAGCCGCATGGATGTGGCTCACTGTCAGCCAATATATCCTTGGTGTTAAACCGGAATACGACGGGTTGTGTATCGATCCTTGTCTGCCTGTGTCGGCACAAGACTATACCATCAAACGTAAGTTCCGTGATGCGGAGTATGAGATTAACGTACATCCAAATGGTAGCCAGAAAGGTGTAAAGGCGGTCACTGTCGATGGCAAGCCACTCGATGGTGCCCTTGTTCCTTATACTCCAGGCAAGCATATCGTTGAAGTGACGATGTAAAAGTGAATCAAGAGTTTAGAATTAAGAATTAAGGGTTATCGCTAATCGGCGATAACCCTTAATTCTAATCTTTAACCTCTAACCTCATCATGCGTCTCCATTTGAAGTACCCCATTACGGCAATGACAACGTATAGCGCGTATAATGAGGCCTTGAAGGGTATATCCTTATAGAAGTAGAGTACGCATGTGACAACGTCTACGGCAATCCAGATGAACCATTGCTCCAGATATTTGTGTGCCAGTGCCCAGATTCCTACGATGCTCAGTGCAGTGGTGAAACTGTCGGCAACAGGTACTCGTGAGTCTGTATATGTTACCAGCAGCCACCAGATCACTCCCCAGATGATGGCAGTGACAATGAGCCATGGGAGTATGAGGCTCCGCTTGAAGTGTGTGATGGGAAGGACGGCGCTTTCCTTTTCGTCAGACGTTCCAGTCTTCCTGTTGCTCCGTGTCCATTTCACGAATCCGTATACCGTCACGGCGATATAGTAGAATTCCATGCCGCAGTCAGCGTACAACCCTTTTTGGTAGTATAGCACAATACCTAAGGCTTGCATCATGAATCCTGCCAGCCACATCCAGTGGCTGGCACGGTACTCAAGCAGGATATATGCCAGCCCCAAGACTGTGGTGGTGATGTCTAACCAATGGCTCAGAAGAAATTCCATCATCGTCGTGGTATCTTAGAATTTAAGCGTGAGACTTGCCATCGTGGTGAATCCGGCCATGGGGATGAATCCTATCTGATAGTAGCGGTTGTCGGGCGTATGACCATAGCTTTCTGCCACGGCAGAGTATACCCATCCGCTGGCTGCATAATGGCGGTTGAACAAGTTGTTGAAGTTCAGTCCTATAGCAACTTCCTTCAAAGGACAAACCTTTGTAACCTTGGTGGTATAGCTCAGGGCAAGGTCTGACTGAGAGTAGCAGGGGAGGGAGCGGTCTGCGTTCTCGGTGTTGTCAAGATACTGTCGGCTGACGAAGTTGGTATGCCATACAGCCTGCCAGCCATTGTAGTGCAGGTTGGCGAAGCCATTGAGAATCATCGATGGCGAGAATGCCAAAGTGGAGTTGTCATAGTGTATCTGCCTCAGCTCATCACCGTTGCCGTCGCAGTGGTATGTCGCTGCGTCAGGGTTGCCTTCCCAGTCGTCCCAGTCTTCCACCATCTCGTCGAAATCCTTAATCTTGTTCTTGCTTAGGGCTGCATTACCCTCAAGTGTCAGCCATGGAGTAACGTTCCATCCGGCAGTCAGCTCGATACCCATGCGGTAGGAGTCCTTGATGTTGGTGGTCAGCGCCTCACCAATGTCACTCACGGCACCTGTCTGCACAAACTGGTCGGTATAATCCATATAATAGAGGTTCACACCTGCGCGCCAGTTGCTGCCAGTGAACTGATAGCCTACCTCATAGTCAAGCAGTGACTCGGCTGTCGGTGCGGGGTAGTTGCCATTGTCTGTGAAGTTATTGCGCTCAGGTTCGCGATGGCTCAGTGCGGCTGAACCGTAGAAGCGGTGACCGCCTTGACTGAAGCTGAATCCTGCCTTAGGATTGAAGAAGTCATAAGTCTTGTCGATGTCAAGGAAATGCTTGTCATAAAGATATGTCTCCTTGTTGTATATGAACTTATCATTGTATCCGTCGGTCGTATATCCCACATGGCGGTACTGCATGTCGGCGAAAATGCTCCATGCCGGTGTTATGGAGTATGATGCCTTTACGTAGGCGCTGGCGTCAAGCTTCTTCGCGTCGGAGTCGTAATATTTGTAGTCTCCTTTTGCAAGTAACAGGTTTCTCAGCTGCTCATTAGAGATATAGGTCGCGTATCCAAAGTGGTTGCCTTTGAAGTTCTGGAAGTTTAATCCTCCTACGATGTCCCATGTGTCATCCTTGTAGTTAAGGCTCCATACTGCACCGTATGAGTCTTGCTTTAGTCCCTTCTTGCGTACCCAGTCGGTACGTTTCACGCCGTCAACGGCATCATAGCCGAACTCGGCATTTGGAAGTCCTATCTTTTTTATCTTGTTGTTGGGACGGAACTCATTGTAATAGCCATAGCCGTGAGTATAATGGAGCGATGCCGCAGTGTTCCAATGTTCGTTGATGGTCCATGCGCCGGACAAGATGCTGCGGTTCTGCCAGAAATTGTCAGTGGTCTTGTCCCAATAACTGCCATCGGCAAACTTATAGCGTTGTGTGTGCCAGCCGTTATTGTCAATGATGAAGGCCTCATAGAGACTGTTGAACTGTCCGAAGCCGGCGTCATACAGGTCTTTGTATGTCTTTATGCCTGTTTTCTCGCCGTATGTGCCGTCCATGATACTCTGGTCGTCGTTGCCTGCAGTGACACCGTTCCATGCCTGACCAGTCTTCTCAAAGTTACCGAAGTTCTTGTAGCGAAGCGTAAACTTGTTGCCAAGCCAGGTGAGACCACCGTAGTAGCTTCCAGAACGACCACTGGTACCATGTATGAAACCGTCGGTGTTGGTCTCATGGTATGCACCGTCAAAAATGAGGTGGTTCCATAGCAGTCCCGTAGAGAAGCTGCCACCAAGGTTATAGGTGTTGTATGAACCGTAGGAGGCGGAGAACTCTGCCGTGGGAACGTCTGAAGGTACCTTAGATACTAATGCCACCGTACCGCCAAAGGCTCCGTCGCCATTCGTTGAGGTTCCCACACCACGTTGTATCTGTACACTTCCCAGCAACGAGGCATAGCTGTTCATGTTAGCCCAGAACACGCACTGGTCTTCTGGTGAGTTCATAGGCACTCCGTCAAGGGTCACGTTGATACGTGAGTCACCGGCTCCGCGGATGCGCATGTATGTCGTGCCGCTACCCACGCCGTTCTCACTCCATGCCAGTACACCGGGTGTCTGTGAGAACAGGAACGGCAGTTCCTTACCGGTCTTGGAAAACTCTGAGAGTTCTTGCTTCTTTACACTTGCCACGGCGAATGGTGCGTTCTTGGGAACCCATACACCTTTTACCACTACTTCCTGCATTTGTTCCATGCGAAGCGAGTCATTGTCGTTGCCTGTTTTCATTGAACCATAGGCAGCTCCTGTCATCAGCAGGACAGCCGTCATAACTACAATCTTTTTCATTGAATACCTTTTTTAAAATAATACATAAAAAGGGGCATTTTCTCGTTTAACCTTTCCCTACGTCGGCATTACCCGCATCAGGTTCGAGGGTATCATCTCAGCCACCAACTGGCGGCACCCCTTGGAAACTCGCTGCAAAGGTACGCATAAGCGAGGACAAAACCAAAAGAAAAATCCATTTTTTCTTTTGCTTTGTCGAGCGGGAGTACTTTCGACAAAGTCAGAGGTACGCATAAGCGAGGACAAAACCAAAAGAAAAATCCATTTTTTCTTTTGCTTTGTCGAGCGGGAGTACTTTCGACAAAGTCAAAGGTACGCATAAGCGAGGACAAATATAATGATTGACAAACTGTCATTATTGCTGACAAGATGACAGACAAAGACCGGAGCTCAACTATTTTCTTTCTTGTTGTTTTCATTTTGGAATAACATTTGAAGTAAGGATGTTTAGAAAAACGAATAAAACAAGAAAGGAGACTAAAAATGACATTTGACAAGTTTACAATCAAGGCGCAGGAAACCGTCCAGGCGGCGGTGTTCATAGCGCAACGTAATGGTCAGCAGACCATAGAACCTGTGCATCTGCTGGCTGGTTTGCTGGATAAAGCTAAGGATGTGATGTCGTTCCTCTTCCAGAAGCTGGGTGTTAATGCTCAGCAGGTGGAGACATTGGTAAACAGTGAGATTCTGCACCTGCCTAAGGTACAGGGAGGGGAGCCATATTTCTCTCCTGATGCTAATAAAGTACTGATACAGGCTCAGGACATCTCCCAGAAGCTGGGCGATGAGTTTGTGTCGGTGGAACCTCTGTTGGTGGCTTTGCTGAAGGTGTCGTCAACTGCCAGTCGTATCATGAAAGATGCCGGCATTAATGAGAAAGAACTTAATAAGGCTATTGAGGAGTTGCGCAAGGGACAGAAGGTACAGAGCCAAAGCGCAGATGACAACTACCAGAGTCTGGCTAAGTACGCCCGTAACCTCGTGGAGGATGCCCGTGCCGGTAAACTCGACCCTGTGATTGGGCGTGACGATGAGATCCGTAGGTTACTACAAATACTTTCCAGGCGTACAAAGAACAATCCTATATTAATAGGTGAGCCAGGAACGGGTAAGACTGCTATCGTGGAGGGTCTTGCAGAGCGAGTGGTGAGAGGTGACGTTCCTGAGAATCTTCGTGATAAACAGCTATTCTCACTCGACATGGGTGCCTTGTTAGCTGGTGCTAAGTATAAAGGTGAGTTTGAGGAACGCCTCAAGAGTGTCATCAAGGAGGTTACAAGCAGTGAGGGACAGGTAATACTCTTCATTGACGAGATCCACACACTGGTGGGTGCCGGTGGCGGTGAGGGAGCGATGGATGCCGCAAATATCCTGAAGCCTGCACTGGCACGTGGCGAGCTGAGAGCCATTGGTGCCACGACTCTGAACGAGTATCAGAAATACTTCGAGAAGGACAAAGCTTTGGAGCGCCGCTTCCAGACAGTGATGGTTGACGAGCCCGACGAACTGAGTGCCATCTCCATCCTCCGTGGCTTGAAAGAACGTTATGAGAACCATCATAAGGTACGTATACAAGATGATGCCTGTATCGCAGCTGTGAAACTCTCCGAACGGTATATCTCCGAGCGGTTCCTGCCAGACAAGGCTATTGACCTAATGGATGAGGCTGCCGCTAAGCTGCGTATGGAACGTGACTCCGTACCGGAGGAGCTTGATGAACTTACACGTAAGCTGAAGCAGTTGGAGATAGAGCGCGAGGCGATAAAACGTGAGAACGACCAGCCGAAGATAGCTCAGCTTGACAAGGAGATCGCAGAGCTGCGTGAACAGGAGCATATCTTCCGCGCTAAGTGGGAAGGTGAGAAAGGTCTTGTAAACAAAATTCAACAAGACAAACAGGAGATAGAGAACCTGAAGTTTGAGGCTGAGCGTGCAGAGCGTGAGGGCAACTACCAGCGTGTGGCAGAGATCCGCTATGGCAAGCTGAAGGAGCTTGAGGAAGACATCAGGCGTATCTCCGAGGATCTTCAGACTAACTCACCTGAGAATAAACTGGTGAGAGAGGAGGTTACTGCCGATGATATCGCAGAGGTGGTGAGCCGGTGGACAGGTATACCTGTCACAAGGATGATGCAGAGCGAGCGTGAGAAACTGCTGCACTTAGAGGATGAGCTCCACAAAAGAGTCATCGGTCAAAACGAGGCTATAACCGCAGTCTCTGATGCCGTGCGCCGCAGTCGGGCAGGCTTGCAGGATCCAAAACGTCCGATAGCCTCCTTTATCTTCCTCGGTACTACGGGTGTCGGTAAGACTGAGCTGGCAAAGGCATTGGCGGAATATCTGTTTAACGATGAGACAATGATGACTCGCATCGATATGAGTGAGTATCAGGAGAAATATAGTGTGTCAAGGCTCATCGGAGCACCTCCGGGATATGTCGGCTATGACGAGGGAGGACAGCTCACCGAGGCTGTAAGACGTAAACCCTATTCCGTCGTCCTCTTCGATGAGATAGAAAAAGCTCATCCTGATGTGTTCAATATCTTGTTGCAGGTACTTGATGACGGGCGTCTTACCGATAACAAGGGGCGTACCGCTGACTTCAAGAACACTATCATTATCATGACGAGCAATGCCACTTATGAACAGTTGCGCGCTACTATGCGACCGGAGTTCCTAAACCGTATTGATGAGATTATTACGTTCCAGCCTCTGTCAAAAGAGGAGATTGAGAATATAGTCAAGCTACAGCTCGACCGTGTCAAGAACATGCTTGAACCGCAAGGCTTCAAGCTGGAGGCTACACCACATGCGATAGCGTTCCTTGCTGAGGCAGGATACGATCCTGAGTTTGGTGCCCGACCCGTCAAGAGGGCAATACAGACACATGTGCTCAATGAACTGTCAAAACAGTTATTGGCAGACAGGGTTACGCGCGACAAGCCTATAATAATCGACTCGTTTGGCGAGGGCTTGGTATTCAGAAACTAAATTCTTCGGAGATGGCATTGCAACAGCTTGCCATCTCCGTCTCGTAAATGCATGCCGCTGCCATTGCAATAACGGAACATATTGCACTCGGCACAGTCGTCACGGCGCATCCATTCTCTGTTGCGGTAAACATCAAAGCGTCTCTCCCATACATCCATGAAGTCGTCAGTGTAGATATTGCCTTGATGATAGTCGGAGCGTATGCTGGAACAGGCGGAGATGGAGCCGTCTACGAGTACAGAGGCTACAGAGATACCTGCCTTGCAGAAAAATGCATACGGACGTACGTCAAGCTCGTATTCTCCCACAAACCCCTCACAGCCGTATTCCACGTCAATAGTACCTTCCTTGCGATTCCTACGTATGAAGTCGAGCATACCTTGGAAGTGTTCATCCGTTAGCAGCACACCCGGACTCGTCGCTGCCCGCCCCACAGGGAACACGTCGAGCAACCGCCATGTGGTGACACCTTCCGACAGCAGGAAGTCGCGCATGGCATCTAACTCATTGTAGTTGCGCTCGGTAACACATGTCACTATATCCCAAACCACGCGTGGCTCATCCCTCAGCATGTGGATGGCATCCACGACATGACGGAAACTGTCTTTCTTTCCACGCATCCAGGTATGGCTGTCTTCCAGTCCGTCGAGACTTACGGTCATGGCATGCATGCCGGCATTGACAAGACGGTGGAACCGTTCTGGTGTGAGTGCCTGCGCATTGGTAACCAGTCCCCACGGGAAACCTCGTGCATAGATCTCCTGACAGCAGGTCTCAAGGTCGTCACGCATGAGAGGCTCACCGCCAGTGATGATTACGAAAACCTGTCGTGGGTCTGCCGTCTGTGTCGGCAGACTCATAGACATTGTTTTGTGTGATTTTATATTGTCGAGCACCCTTAGGAAATCCTCCATAGGCATGTCAGGATGTCCTGAGACAGTTTTACAGTCGCTGCCGCAATGACGGCAGGAAAGGTTACAGCGTAGGGTGCATTCCCAGAACAGTTGTTTCAGTGGGTGCTCCTCAACGATTTCTTTCTGAACCAGTCTCTGTATTTCCAGTCCGAGCCTTCGGCGTAGTGATATTTTTTTGTACTTCAATTGCAAAATTGCTGAATTTTGTGCAAACATACACAAATTATTTTGAAAAACCGAAAAAACATTGTAATTTTGCCACTTTATAACCAAATAATAAAAATTATGCGACGGATTGTCTTTGTATTATTGTTGATGGCTGGATTCGTAAACATGTCGGCGGAAGAGTACACGCTGACCTCTCCTGACGGCAAGCTGAAGATAGGAATTCAGACAGACGAGGTGTTGACGTGGGAGATAGAATATGACGGTACAACGGTAATCCTGCCTTCGGGAATTTGGATGGAGACAGACAAGGGCGACTTCGGTCTTAACATGGAGGTTGAGAAGACCAAGGAGGCTCAGGTGTCGGAGTCTTTCGACACTCCTTTCTATAAGAAAGCATCCGTGAAAGATGAATACAAAGAACTGATATTGAAATGCGATGGTTACAGAGTGGTGTTCCGTGCTTATAACGACGGTGCGGCATATCGTTTTGAGAGCGATATGAAGGAACTTACGGTAACTAATGAGAACGCATTCTTCAATTTTGAAGGCGACTATAAGGCTTTCATACCATATATCAACGACAACAGGGGAGGGGAGCGATGGTGCTACTCCTTCGAGTCGTACTATGACGAGCAGCCTTTGTCAAAGATGTATAAGGACTCTCTTGCCATCACACCATTGGCGGTATGTCTGCCAAATGGAAAGAAAGCGGTTGTGATGGATGCTGGTGTGGAGAACTATCCGGGAATGTTTCTGCTCAAAGGCGAGGACCATGCGCTGAAGGCTGCCTTCGCACCATATCCTTTGGAGACAGCGATAGGTGGACATGCCCGTCTCAACCTTGTGCCTACACTCCGTGCCGACTATATCGCCAAGGCAGAAAAAGACCAAGTATTTCCTTGGCGTGCCGTGGTTGTCACCAACAACGATGGCGACTTGCTCAACTGTGATATGGCACAGCGGCTGGCTCCCAAGTGCCGCATCAAAGATACTTCCTGGATAAAGCCCGGTAAGGTGGCATGGGACTGGTGGAATAATACTAATCTCACGGGCGTGGACTTCGAGGCTGGCATAAATACCGAGACCTATAAGTATTTTATCGACTTTGCCAAACGTAATGGTCTGGAGTATATCATCATTGACGAGGGATGGAGCTCTCCGGAGTCGCTGATGATTCTTAGTAAGAAAATCGACTTGCTTGCTCTTGTACAATATGCGAAGGAGCGTGGTATCGGTATAATACTATGGTCAAGCTGGCGTAATATGATAGGTAAGACGGCACAGGATAATATCAATAACGTTTCCTTGAACAATGCCAAACTGGAGTTTGAGCAACCTGCCGACTCCGGTAAGGTGTATACCATGGATGAGGTGATGGCTCACTATCAGCAAATGGGGATAAAGGGTTTCAAGGTTGACTTCTTCGACCGTGACGACCAGGAGGTGATACGCTCCGCATACGAGGTGGCTGAATGTGCAGCAAGGCACCATCTGTTGCTTGACCTGCATGGCTTGAAGCCGTTTGGTATACAACGTGCCTATCCTAATATCGTTAATTTCGAGGGTGTGAAAGGACTGGAGAATTCCAAGTGGGAGCCGCGTAAGGGCGACGGACCGTTGCATGATCAGCCACGGTATGATGTCACAGCACCTTTCTTGCGAATGCTGCCCGGTCCGATGGACTATACACCTGGTGCAATGAGCAATGCCACGCGTGACCAGTTCTTTGGTAACAACAATCATCCTATGAGTCAGGGAACACGTGTTCATCAGATGGCAATGTACACCATCTTCGAGGCACCCCTGCAGATGCTTGCCGACAGTCCTACTCGATATGAGAAGGAACAGGAGTGTACTGATTTCATAAGTAAGATTCCGACCACCTTTGACGAGACTGTCGTCCTTGATGCCAAGATAGGGGAATACATACTGCTGGCAAGGAGGAAGGGTGCGACATGGTATCTGGCGGCTATGACCAACTGGGTACCGCGCGACCTCACCGTAGACCTCAGCCTTCTTCCCTCTGTGGGTGGAGACCATAAGAGCTCTTCCGCGGTGATCTTTGCCGACGGCATAAACGCGCATCGTGATGCTACAGACTATAAGAGGTCTGTCGTTACGGTGACTCCAGGGCAGAAGCTGGATATCCACCTTGCTCCTGGTGGCGGCTGGACGGCTATTGTGGATTTCTAATTTCGAGTTGTAAAGTATATAAATATATTATAATATGAGATGTCCGGAATGTAATACTGAGATTACTAATCTGAAGCTGAGAGCCTGTCCAAACTGTGGGGCTCCTTTGGATAATGCCAAGAAGCAAAACAGTAAAAGTGATGAGCCAAGGTTAAGTAAGGGGATGATTATATTTATCATCGCCGGTACGTTGTTCCTTATTCTGTTTACCATAGGCTATTTCATTAATCATCAGAATGATCCTGAATATACGCGTACAATGATAGAGCCTGACACGACGCTTGCCGACAAAACCGTTGTTACCTTCGACACGCTTGTAAGGGATACTCTGAAGAATGACTCTATCAATAAGGCGGAGAAGAAGGAGGCAGAGAAGATATACAACAGTATACGTAAGAAGCCAAAGAGTGAGGAAACGGTAGAGGAGAATAAGGAACACTCTTCCGGGGGGGCTTCTTCCGAAGGAAGCTCACAGGAAAGTGGTAATACCTCTTCACAGGAGACCGCTCCTATCGTGGCTCCTACTCCAAAGATAGAGCAGATAGAGAACTAAATGTCGTTTATCTGCCTTTGGTCTTTTCCAATATAGTTTTTTGATGAATCGATGGCGATGAGTACACCGTCTTCAATACCTCCATGTGTCTTGTGCGGACTGAAGACGAGTACCTTGTTGTCATATTCCCCTAACCATGTCAGTAGACCGGTGTCCGCACTCATCCACCATACATTCTTTCTCTCACCAGTAATCTTGCGCAGGTCTACTTTCATCTCTCTGCTGGTATAGTTGTAAACCAACAGATAGTCGTTGCCTCGTGTGGCTGACAGACGCTCGTACTGCGTTCCGTTGTCCCAGAGCTTCTGGGCTGTCATGCTGGCACTCAGCATCAAGGCTATTGCCAGTGATAGTAATTTCTTGTCCATAGTCTTCTGATGGTGGAGCTTTTACCTCCATCGCTTAACAATATCGATTAGTTCTTCAACGTCTGACTGCATTTCCTTGGGATAAATGAGCACAAGGACTTTTGCATGGTCTACTACGCCACCCCTCAGTATTTCTTTGTTCATATACCAGATTCGTCCGTCGTCGGCATAGCCGGAGAATATGGTTTCACTGCTGTTTACGTAGGTGATGGTCTTAATCTTGACAGTCTCTGTGAGGAAGAAGTCTATGTCCGGGTAGTTAGTGACAGCCCAGGTTCCGAGTAATGGCCAGTGGGCGAGGCACACCTCTTCGTAGTTCCATTTGTTTAAGTAGGCTGGTACGTCGTCTACCCATATCTCATCTGACTGCGTCATAATGTTGGGAACGCTGAAGCCGTAGCCTGTATCAACCCAAGTAGCATCGCTAAATAGGGAAGGGGAGGAGTCGGTTGCGTCATCCCTTGTGTCTTTGATTACTTCGTCATCGGTGGGTTTCACTGCTCCGGCGGTAGCTGTGACAGCTGTGTCGTTGTCTGCAGCGAATGATGTCTTCGGAGTCTTTGCGGTGCATGTGTTGATTAGCACCGGGATAAGCAATAGTAGGATGTTTTGTTTCATGGGTTCAAAGTTAGTGTTTTTTTGAAATTATTCCAAGGGAAAGAGTTAAAAAGAGAATGTTTCTTGCAAATCCGTAGTTAAAGTAGTCTTTATCTTCTTTGCTTCTATAACCTTCAGTGTGTTGCCCTTGACCTGGAAGCGTATGTCATAGTCAAAGAACGGCATACCGTAGATACGCTCCTCGGAGGTGTGATAATGTGGACGTGGGTCGAGAGCGAGGGTGTTGCGGAGGGCGGAGCCTTGTTCCTTAGAGAACAACTTGCTGACATCCTCGGGAATATCCACGGTGAGTTCTCTCCATTCGCGCTCTTCAGTAAAGCCACCGTTGGCTTCTGGGTGGCAGTCGGTATAAGGAATATACGGTTTTATGTCGTATATCGGAGTGCCGTCCATGAGGTCAGCCCCGCTGACTACTATCACCCCTTCACCGACGCTGACGATACGGACCGACGACAGTCCGAGACCGTTGGGGCGGAAGGGGCTTCTTGTGGCGAACACCCCTAAACGCTCGTTGCCTCCTAACCGTGGCGGGCGTACGGTAAGGTTTCTTGTGTCTTTGTTGGCAGAGAATCCCCATATCAGCCACAGATAGTCAAACTTCTCCAGTCCTCTTATGGCATCCGGGTTGTTGTATTCCGGCTCGAGGATAATCTCTCCCCTCAGCTCTTCCACCAGTCCACTCTGCCTTGGTACTCCAAATTTGGATGTGAAAGGCGAGCGGAATATGGCGATAGGTTTTATTTCTTTCATGATTTTCATATATGAAGAGTATGCAAAAATATAGTTTTATGCTGACATTCCCAAATATTTTTATTACTTTTGCAAGCAGATGTGAAAATATATAGAAAATGGAAGAGCAAGAGAAGTTGAATATCCAGCTGCCCGACAATGCGTTTCGGGAGTTAAAGGATGGTGAGAGTTATGAGCCGGTAATGGATCCACGGAAGACATATCCGGAGGTTAATGCGTGGTCAGTGACATGGGGTGTCATTATGGCAATGCTGTTCTCCGCAGCCGCAGCCTATTTAGGACTGAAGGTCGGACAGGTGTTTGAGGCTGCCATACCTATAGCCATCATTGCCGTGGGAGTGTCAACGGCTACCAAGCGTAGCAAGGCGCTCGGTGAGAATGTCATCATTCAGAGCATCGGAGCCTGCTCTGGCGCAGTAGTGGCTGGAGCCATCTTCACCTTGCCGGCAATATACATTCTTCAGGCAAAGTACCCGGAGATGACGGCGTCGTTTGTCAAGATCTTCATGGCGTCTGCCTTAGGAGGAATCTTAGGAATCTTGTTCCTCATACCGTTCAGGAAGTACTTCGTAAGCGACATGCATGGCAAGTATCCGTTCCCGGAGGCTACCGCCACCACTCAGGTGCTGGTGAGTGGCGCCAAGGGTGGTGACCAGGCAAAGCCGTTGCTTATCGCCGGAGCCGTGGGAGGACTGTATGACTTCATTGTCTCAACCTTCGGTTGGTGGAATGAGAACTTCACCAGTCGCGTGGTGGGATGGGGCGAGCAGCTTGCCGACCAAGCAAAGTTAGTGTTTAAGATAAACACCGGTGCGGCAGTGTTAGGCTTAGGCTATATCATCGGATTGAAATATGCGCTTTATATCTGTTTCGGCTCGTTGGCGGTATGGTGGCTCATCGTTCCAGGTATGTCCATACTCTTCTCCGACACCGTGCTTAATGTTGGCGGTAGCGCAGTGACGATGGCGGTGGGACAGATGAGTCCTGAGGAGATCTTCAAGACCTATGCCCGTAGCATCGGTATCGGTGGTATCGCCATGGCAGGTGTCATTGGTATTGTCAAGTCATGGGGTATCATCAAGAGTGCCGTAGGACTGGCGGCAAAGGAGATACAAGGCGGTGCCGCCTCACAGACTTCCGACACGGTGCGTACTAACCGTGACTTGTCGTTTAAGTTTATAGGCATCGGCTCCCTTGTAGCCATCCTTGCGACTTTCATATTCTTCTGGTTGGGAGTGATGGATAATCTGTTGTTTGCTATCGTCGCCATCCTGCTCGTAACGATTATTGCCTTCCTCTTCACCACCGTGGCAGCCAATGCCATTGCCATCGTAGGTAGCAATCCCGTCTCTGGTATGACGCTGATGACGCTGATTCTGGCGTCGGTGGTCATGGCGGCAGTAGGACTGCAAGGCTCCGAAGGTATGTTGGCAGCGTTAATAATGGGTGGTGTCGTCTGTACGGCTCTCTCTATGGCAGGCTGCTTTATCACCGACCTGAAGATAGGATATTGGCTCGGTACCACTCCTAAGAAGCAAGAGACTTGGAAGTTCTTGGGAACACTGGTGTCGGCGGCTACCGTCGGTGGTGTTATGATGCTTCTGAACAAGACCTACGGCTTCGACCCTAACGTCGACGGACACCTTGTCGCTCCACAGGCTAATGCCATGGCTGCCGTTATCGAACCGATGATGAACGGTGCCGGTGCACCATGGCTGCTATATGGTATCGGTGCTTTGATAGCGTTAGTACTCACATTCTTCAAGATTCCGGCTTTGGCATTCGCACTGGGTATGTTTATTCCGTTGGAGCTTAACTTGCCATTGCTCGTCGGTGGTGCCGTCAACTGGTATGTTACTACACGCTCCAAGGACGAACAGGTAAACAAGGCTCGTGGTGACAAGGGTACGTTGATAGCCAGTGGCTTCATCGCCGGTGGTGCCCTCATGGGTGTGGTAAGTGCGTTGCTGAAGTTTGGCGGTGTAGACCTGATAAATAATGTATGGCTTGAGAACCCGATGTCACAGGTCTGCTCACTCGTAGCCTATATCCTTCTTATAGTATACTTTGTAATGGCAACAAAAACGAAGAAGCTATAGAGATAATGTTTTATCGGACTCCCGTCAGCGACGGGAGTCCGTCTTTCGCTTCTGCCATATCTCAATGCTGTTGATGATGTTTTGCCAGAGGATATAGCAGCCCGGTCCGACTGATGACAGTGGGTTCAGGTAGGCGTATGCTATCCAGATGGCGAAAGCCGTGTTTTTCTGTCCCAGCGACTGACCGGCTTCCACTGTTCTGTTGAAGAAATGTCCCACATAGCGTCCAACGGCAAACTGTATGATGCAGAGAATTAGTCCCAAGAGTGCTATCAACAGGATAAAGCCTGCCGACGTGTTGGCATGGCAGATATTCTTTACCGTGGTGCCAGTGACAATCATCAGCGAGATTCCCCACATATAGTAGCTGAGGTCTTTTATTCCTATAATAGTCTTATGGAAGCGGTGCATGTGGTGTTTCACTATGTATGCCAGCAGCATGGGAACCAAGAGTACGATACAAACCTGATATAGGATCTTCAGGAAAGCAGCCGTGAACGACATGTCGGCTGCCTTGTCTATCATCGGGAAGCATACAGGTATCAAGGCAGCTGTGATGAAGTTGGAGATGAAGGTGTAGGAGGTCATCTCTTCCAGGTTGCCGCCCAGCTTCTGGGTTACCACGGCAGCGGCGGCGGCACACGGTCCGATGATACATGTAAGTATTGCCTCAAGCAGAATGAGGTTCTTGCCTTGTATGTCGAAAACGACAATAGCTCCGACTATTATTGCGACAAAGAGTATCTGGAACAGTCCTATCCACAGGTGCCAACCCACTGGGCGCAGCTTGCGGAAGTCCACTTTGCAGAATGTCACAAAGAGGATAAGGAACATAAACAGCGGCAGAATCGTGTCGAAGATTGGCGCGAAGAAAACCGCAGCCCCGTCGAGTGCCGGTGTGTATGCGAATAACAGATAAAGGATTGAACCCATGCCCATGGATACAGGCAGTGTCCAATCCTTTATAAAACGAATAATGCTCACTATAGGTTGTCTTTCTCTATGTCCTTGAAATATTTGTAGGTAGCAACCTTCAGCTCGTCAGCGGCAGGCTCGTCAGCGACGATGATACCATGCTGGTGCATCTGCAAGGCAGAGATAGTCCACTCATGGGTAACGGCACCTTCTACCGCGGCTTTCAAGGCACGAGCCTTATGGTGTCCGTTTACGAGAATCATCACCTCCTTGGCATCCATCACCGTGCCCACACCTACTGTAAGGGCGAGCTTTGGAACCTTGTTGACATCGTTGTCGAAGAAACGGCTGTTGGCAATGATGGTGTCTGTGGTCAGAGTCTTTACACGTGTGCGTGAGGTCAGTGATGAGTAAGGCTCATTGAAGGCGATGTGTCCGTCAGGACCGATACCGCCGAGGAAGAGGTCAATGCCGCCAGCCTCACGTATCATCTCCTCGTAGTGTGCGCACTCTGCCTCCAGGTCTTCTGCGTTACCATTGAGGATATGTATGTTCTCTTTCGGACAGTCAATGTGGTCGAAGAGGTTGCGTGCCATGAAAGAGTGGTAGCTCTCTGGATGGTCCTCAGGAAGGTTCACATACTCGTCCATGTTGAATGTCAGTACGTTTTTGAAAGACACACGTCCCTCTTTGTATGCCTTTACAAGACAAGCATACATACCCTCTGGTGAGGAACCTGTAGGAAGACCCAATACAAATGGCTTCTCCGCTGTTGGCTTTGCCGCATTAATTCTCTCGATGACATGATTAGCTGCCCACTGGGACATCTTATCATAATTAGGTTCAATAATTAATCGCATAATACTTATATTATAATAGGTGTTTTGTTGTTGCTGCAAAAGTAATATAAATTGAAAAAAAACGAATAAGGACAGTATAATAATTTATAAAAAATAACATTTCCAGCTGCCATTAAAAAAGCCCCGACATCTCGTCGGAGCGTTTTCAAGTTTTTGAATGTTTCAGCAGTTTGAGTTTTATGTAGTTATATCCTTATGAAAATCGTTTTTTACTTGCGCAAAGGTATACATAAAATTGATATAAATCAAATTTGCAATAAAAAAATGTACAAAAAATCTACGTAAACGTTTTCGGAAATCACATGCCTATAAGTATTCTCGCATCGACAGCTGTCACCTCTTTGTCATCTGCCAGCAACGGATTCAGGTCTATTTCCTTAATCTCCGTGGCGAAACGGAGGAGGGTAGAGAGCCGCACGATAATCTCGGCATATTTCTGTTCGTTGATTCCCTTTTGTCCACGTGTACCTTTGATAATCTTATATCCACGCAATGACCTTATCATCGAATATACTTCCGGGTAGGACAGGGGGGCAAGACCGCTTGATACGTCTTTCAACACCTCTACGAAGATACCTCCGAGACCGCATAGCACCACATGTCCGAATCGCGGCTCATACTTGGCACCTATAAACAGCTCAGTACCTTGCAGCATCTTCTGTACCATGACAGCCTTGGCACCATCGATCTGCATCATACGCTCAAACTCCAGTGCCAGGTGCTTCTCGCTACGGATATTGAGAGCAACGCCGCCAACGTCACTCTTATGTACGGGACCGACAACCTTTGCCACGACGGGATAGCCTACCTTGGTGGCGAACGCTGCCAGCTCATCCTTGGAGTCGCTCACCATCTCGGGTACCATTGGTATACCTGCGCACGAGAGCAGGTCGCGGACCTGTTGCGGCTCAAGATACCAGCTGTCTGCTTGTCTCTCACCGTTGTCGCTGTCATGGTTCTGCTTGATGTTACCAATAATCTCACGTATCTTCGGGACATCAACACCAAACAGCTCAATCTCGGGAGAGGCTGGCTTCGGTGTCTTTGTCATCTGGGTCAGTGCCGTGGCAAGGGTCACCTCGTCACTGAAGTTGACATGTCCCTTCTTCAGGAACTCCTCAACCTCCGGTCCGGCTGTATGGAGGCTTGGCAATATCGGGAAGATAGGTTTCTTGCATTCGAGTATCTTCTTGTGCAGCACCTCGTATGTCTCGAACACCGTAACCAGTCCTGGGGTTCCGAAGATTACGAAGATGGCGTCAATGTTGTCGAAACGTTTCTCGCAATAGTCAATGGCGATACCCAGCTGCTCAGGTGTGCCGGTGGCAAGGATGTCAATGGGGTTCGCGACAGAGGCTCCGGGGAACAGCTTTGACTTAAGTTCTTCAGCAGCGGGGCCGTCGAGCTTCGGGACGTTTAGACCGCCTTTCGACAAGGCATCGGTGAGCATCACGCCAGGACCACCGGCATGGGTGACGATGGCGAAGTTCCTTCCAATCCAGTTGTCACTGGCGATGCCGTCTTTCGGAAGAGGGGCACCGGCAAAGCCATCCATGATAGCCTTAAACACACAACCTACTGTCGTCAGCTCCTCACGGGAGAAACATCTTACGATACCGGCCTTGCGGAACAATGCCTCTACTGCGGAGTCGCTCGATGCTATGGCGCCGGTATGGGATGACGCCGCCCTGCTTCCGCTCTCGCTTGAGCCTGCTTTTATGGCGGCTATCTTACAGCCTTTTCTTATCAGTGAACTGGCATGGAACAGCAGCTTGTCAGGGTCGGAGATGTTCTCGATATAGAGAAGTTTCACACGTGGCGATTGCTCTATGTCGAAGGTCTCATCCATATATTGCAATACGTCCTCAATGCCGATTTGCTTGCCATTACCTATCGACCATACTGAATTGAAAGCCAGACCTTTAATAACTGCGGATTCAAGAATAAATACAGCTGTTGCACCAGAGCCGGAGACGAAGTCGACTCCTTTTGGATTGAGCTGTGGGATTGGCTTCGTGAACACGCTGTGATGCCATGAGTTTAACAAGCCGATGCAGTTTGGTCCTATCAGGGCGGCACCGTATTGCTCACAGATGTCAAGGATCTCCTGCTCGAGTGCAGCGCCAGCCTTGGTCTCTTCTCCGAAGCCGGCGGAGATGATGATAAATGCCCGTACTCCTTTCTCGGCGGCAAGCAGTCTCACGTACTCTGGACAGTACTTTGCCGCCACGACGAGTATTGCCATTTCCGTAGGCGGCAGTTCATTGGCGTTGTGGAATACCTTTATGCCTTGAATCTCGTCTTCCTTTGGGTTTACTATCCGTAAGGTTCCCTGGTAGCCTCCACTGAGCAGGTTGCGTACAACTGCGCCGCCTGGCTTGTGTGTGTTGTTGGAACCTCCGATGACTACAATACTCTCGGGGCGTAATAACTGTCTGTTAATCATGGTGATAACTTTTATGGTTCAATTGTTTATTATTATCTTGTAAAACCTCCGCACTC
Source organism: uncultured Prevotella sp. (assembly GCA_905236455.1). Classification (GTDB taxonomy): domain Bacteria; phylum Bacteroidota; class Bacteroidia; order Bacteroidales; family Bacteroidaceae; genus Prevotella. The sequence goes on from CAJOPT010000128.1 coordinate 127,679, forward strand.
AGAGAAAGCATCCATGATAGCGGTGGGACGGTGGTTGTCGAAAGCCCCTAACGGGTATTGGCCTTCCAGCTCCGGAGCCCAATAGAACACACCGTGGCAGTGCCCGTCTGTGTCGTTTGCGGCAGCATGGATTAGTCTTGTCAGGAATGCCTTGCCTGCGGCAGGCTCTTTCACGAGCGTTCCCGTCTCAACAATCATAGTCTCTGATCCATATTTCATGTGAAGGTGCTTGATGTTGGCAATGACCTTCTCTAATGTCTCGTCCTCGCTTTTTGTCAGTTTTGAGTCTATGTCCCAGTAAGGATACACACTCATGCCGATCATATCCCAATGTGCGCCATATTTTCTCAGTCCGTCGAAGATGAAGTCATAGCGTTTCTCATCGCATCCGCCGTCAAGATGGACGATACATGTAGCGTTTGGATAGACCTGTTTCACGGCCTGATATCCTGCCTCCGTCAGTCCGGCATATTGCTCCATGTGCTCTTCGGCGCGTGCCATAGGCCAGAGGAAGCCATGTGTGGTCTCGTTACCTATCTGTACCCATCTCACGTCGATATGGTTGTCTTTCAACAGCTGCAAGGTCTCACGGGTGTGCTCAGCCAGGGCATACCGCATCTCATCGTAGCTGAAGTACTGCCATGCGCCGGGAATAGGTTGTTTGCCCGGGTCTGCCCACCAGTCGCTGTAGTGGAAGTCAATCATGACAGCCATGTCATAGTATTTGGCACGCTTCGCCATAGTGAGCACATCTTCCTTGCTGCAAAAGCCGCCACGTGGGTTGACCCACACACGCAGTCGTATGGCGTTGAGTCCGAGCTCTCTCATCAGGGCGGTGTTCTCCCTGATCTCTCCCTTGCGGTTATATAGTTTGATGCCTCTTGCCTCTAACTCCGTGGTGCCGCTAATGTCGGCTCCGAGCCAGAACGTCTCTGTGCCTGCTGGTATGGCGGCAGCCGTCTGGCTCACCGTTGTCTGTCCCGATGACTTATGGGGCATTGCTGCAGTCAGTATTGCCATCAGGATATTCAGGATAATAGTAGTTCTCATGTTTTTTATGGTTTTAAGTTGCTGAGATGTGGCATTTCTTTTGCAAAGATACACCTTTTCTTTACTTTCGCAAACTATCAGGCAAGAAAAAATTGTGCATTTCCGCATTTGTGCCGTCGTATGATGTCAAAAAGACAATAAACTCACGTTGAAAGTTAAATAACACGAAATATCATAGTAAGGTTATGTAGTGTCACGGAAAAATATGTATCTTTGCTTTCAAACTTTTAAAAAAACATTGGCAATGAAAGATTTTGTATTCTATGCTCCCACTAAGGTTGTGTTCGGACGCGGTGCAGAGGCACGTCTGCCGGAGCTTATCCAACAGTATGGTGGAAAGAAAGTACTTGTGCATTATGGCGGAGGCAGTGCCCGCCGCTCAGGTCTGCTTGATGATGTCTATGATATGTTGAATGCCGCAGGCATCAGCTTTGTAGAGTTAGGAGGTGTGGTGCCCAACCCTTTGTTGTCGAAGGTCAATGAGGGTATCGACCTGTGCCGCAGGGAGCAAGTAGACTTCATCCTTGCCGTAGGTGGAGGCAGTGTCATCGACTCTGCGAAGGCGATTGGCTATGGTGTGCCCTACGATGGTGACGTGTGGGATTTCTGGGACGGGAAGGCTGTTCCGGAGGCTTGTCTGCCTGTCGGTGTTATCCTGACGATACCTGCCGCAGGCTCCGAGATGAGCAACTCCTGTGTCATCACCAAGGATGACGGTGCCGTGAAACGTGGCGTCAACAGCGACCTGTGCCGTTGCCGGTTTGCCATTATGAACCCTGAGCGTACCTTTACGTTGCCGCCATACCAGACGGCTGCCGGTGCCACTGATATAATGATGCATACTATGGAGCGTTATTTCAACAAGCATCAGGACATGACCCTTACCGACAATATTGCAGAGGCATTGCTGCGCACCGTTAAGGACTGTGCCTATGAGGTGTTGCGTAATCCCGAGGACTACCGTAGCCGTGCACAGATAATGTGGGCGGGCTCACTGGCTCATAACGACCTGACGGAGTGCGGAACAGAGAAAGACTTTGCCACTCACCGCCTGGAGCATGAGCTGAGTGCCTTGTATGGTGTCACCCACGGTGCCGGTCTTGCGGCTCTCTGGGGCAGTTGGGCGCGCTATGTGATGCGTGATGAGGCTAACGTGGCGCGGTTTGTACGCTTCGCCGTCAATGTGATGGGAGTGGAGAACGACTACACCGACCCTCGCGGCACTGCCGAGCGTGGTGTGCGTGCCATGGAGCGGTTCTATCACGACATTGGTATGCCTACGAGCATCCATGAGTTGACAGGTAAGATTATCACCGAAGACGATATCGACCTTATGGTAAGCAAGGCGAGCCGTGGCGGAACCATCACATTAGGCTCTATCATGGTGCTTCGTCCTGACGACATGAAGGCAATCTATATGATGGCTCTTTGAGCTGAATACTTTAAAAGCGATAACGTAAAAACAAACACACGGTAAAGATGAAACGTAACATTCTTTTATTGATGATGGCATTATTCCCGTTTTTGTTATATGCCCAGAGCTATGACTCTCTATGGAAACAGGTAGAGGACGCCGAGGATAAAGACCAGCCGAGGACTGAGATAGGGGTGCTTGACAAGATTGTCGCAAAGGCACAGAAGGGTAAAGACTATGGTCATCTGCTCTCTGCCGAGCTGATGCGGGCGTCGTTGCAAGTGAAGATCTCACCAGACTCCCTTGAACCGGAGGTTAAGAGGTTGCAGATGGAGGCTGACCTTGCCGAGAAGAGAGACCCGGTGATGGCTGCCATCTTCCAGGTTGCCCTTGGAAAGGTGTGGGAGAATACCGCCTCCCGACATGATGTGGAGAACAGGGCGAAGGCACAGATGGCATACGAAAAGGCAGTCAGGCATCCTGAGCTGTTGGCGCGACATCAGATAAGTGAGTACGAGCCGCTGATCTCAAAGGAGCAGGACAGCCGTATCTTCCATGACGACCTGTTGCATGTGGTCTGCATGGAGACAAAGAACTACAAGGTGATGTACGACTACTACAGCAAAGGCGGCGACCGCAAGGCGGCGTGTATAGCTGCTGCTATGTACATGAGACGTAGTGGCAGCATCGATGACGTTGACTCTTTAATGAATGTGTACGGTGACCTTCAGGAGTCAGGCGAGCTGGCAAAGGTACGCTACAGCATGATGTATGGCAAGCCCCAGGAACGCCTTGACTTTGTCAACAAGATGTTGGAGAAATACCCGTCATGGCAGATGGAGGAGCTTGTCAATGCGCGCCGTGAGCTTCTGAATCCTAATTTCGACGCTCATTTCAAACGTGACCTCTCGCTGCCAGGACAGACGCAGGAGGTGGTGCTGTCGGGAGTGCGTAACATCCGCGAACTGAAGTTAGTCATACACAAGCTGAACGCCACGGGTGGCGATGACATTGACGTCGAGAAGTATGAGGATAAGAGAAACTACAAGCATCTTATAGAGAACACGGTCTCTGTGGACTGTTCGTTTGCCGACCGTAATCCTTACGAGAGCACCAGAGACACCCTTCTCCTGCCGGCACTGCCTGTGGGAGTATATGTCATTGAGTTCCATGCTGACGGAAAGGAGCTCCAGAAAAAACGTCATTTGTATTATGTCAGTGACGTCTATGTTATGATGGAGGGCGTGCCCGTGAAGACCATCCGCTTTGCGGTTGTCAATGCCACCACAGGACAGCCTCTGCCAGGTGCGAAGGTACGCATAAGCTACCGGAGATACGGCAATAACAATGATGTGGAGCCTGTGACGCTTACGACCGACGGCAAGGGTGAGGTGTTCTATGACTATAGCAAGAACAAGAAGGGACTGCCAGACTATGTCTTTGCATATACTGATACCGACAAAGCATTCAAGGAGAGCTACGTTGAGAACAGGTTTAACTTCTATGACCGTAAGTCGGCAGGACATCGTATAGCGGTATATACCGACCGAAGCATATATCGTCCGGGACAGGATGTGCATGTGTCGTTGGTCGTATATAACCAAGATGACACAACCACAAAGGCTGTTGTGGGTGAGTCGGTGTCGCTGAGACTCAAGGATGCCAACTATAAGGTGGTGGAGGAGAAGAAAGTAACCACTGACGACTATGGTACGGCAGCAGCCGACTTCGCCTTGCCGCAGGGAGGTCTTACCGGCAGGTACTCCGTTGAGGCGTATTACCAGACATACGGCTCCGCCACGTTCCATGTGGAGGAATATAAACGTCCTACATACGAGGTGGAGTTTGAAGACTATAAAGAGCCATATAAGGCTGGCGACGACGTGAAGGTGACGGGATATGCCAAGACATACGCCGGTGTGCCGGTACAGAACGCGGCAGTCAAGTACACCGTCAAGCGTCGCAGGGCAGTATGGTGCTGGTGGTATGGCGGTGCCGACAATGACGTTGAGCTGTCTACCGGTGAGACCACCACGGATGAGAACGGTGCGTTCCATGTCACGATGCCTATGAAGCTGCCTTATGATGACAGCAGACTGTTCTACCAGATCATTACGGAGGTGAAGGTTACCGACCAGGGTGGGGAGACCCATGAGGGCAGCATGAGTCTGCCGCTTGGTTCAAAGCCTACATCCCTTGGGTGTGACATCCCGCAGAAAATACTCGCAGAGAAACTGAGGAAGGTGACATTCAGCTACCGTAACATGGCTGGACAGGAGATCGACGATGTGGTACGGTTCTCCATCGACGGTAAGCCTTTCATGGGTAACAAGGCTTTCAAGACCAATCAGCCTGTAACCCTTCAGCCATTGTCATCCGGCAAGCATCATCTGGTTGCGACATGTGGCACCGACACTCTCGAATATGACTTCATAGTGTTCTCCATGACCGACAAACGACCTGTCACCGACACCGATGACTGGTTCTATGTGTCTTCCAACAAGTTCACACGCGACGGTAAACCTGTTTATGTACAGGTGGGAGCGTCCGTTCCGCAGCAGCATATAGTATATTCTGTCGTGGCAGGCAATAAGGTTATCGAGCATGGGGTGATAGACCAGAGCAATGCCATCACCACACATAAGTTCACATACGATGAGAAGTATGAGCAAGGCATCGTGGTAACCTATGCGTGGGTGAAGGATGGAAGGATGTATTACCATCATGCGGAGATAGAGCGTCCGTTGCCAGACAAGAGCCTGAAGCTGTCTTGGAAGACCTTCCGCGACAGACTGACACCAGGACAGAAGGAGGAATGGGTGCTTACGGTACAGCGTCCTGACGGTAAACCGGCAGACGCACAGTTCATGGCTACGCTCTACGACAAGTCGCTCGACCAGATCTACAAGCACTCATGGACGTTCGAGACATATATCAGCAACAGCTTGCCGTCGCTGGCATGGTGCGGCAGACCATCCTCGTCGGGTTTCTCGATATATTACCAGGCTGAGTATGAGCGTGAGAAGACCAAGGACCTGAGCTTCAGCAGGTTTGATGAGAGATATCTTGCGGGCTTGCGATACTACTATCCGGAAGTATTCGAGGAGCGTATGATGGTGATGAAGAGTTCGATGGCTAACAGCGTAAAGATAAGGGGAAGAGGCATGATGGAGGAAAGTGCTGAACTGACAGACGCGGCAATGTATTCGGCTGATGCTGAAGACGCGGCAGAGGACGCTGGCACTGCAAAGAACAACGGACAGGTAAGGGAGAACCTTAACGAGACGGCATTCTTCTATCCGCAGCTGCACACCGACAGCAAAGGTAACGTAACCATTGCGTTCACGCTGCCCGAGAGCGTCACCACATGGCGGCTCTTAGGTATCGCTCATGATAAAGAGATGAATGCCGGATACATAGAAGGGGATGCCGTGGCTAAGAAGACGGTGATGGTACAGCCTAACGTGCCACGGTTCATACGCCATAGCGATAAGGCATCGCTGGCGGCACGTGTCTTCAACACTTCCGACAAACAGGTACAGGGTAAGGCTCTCTTGCAACTCCTTGAACCTCTCACGGAGAAGGTGGTGCTCTCTCAGAGTAAGGACTATGTCTTGAAGGCTGAGGGCAGCGAGACGGTGACGTTCGACATAGAGACGGCGGAACTGCCGGCAGACTTGTCTTTGCTCATCGCTCGTGTGTCGGTAGACGGTGACGGCTACAGCGACGGAGAACAGCATTACCTGCCAGTGCTGCCGGCATGGGAGCAGGTGCTCAACACCATGCCGTTCACGCAGCATGGCGAGGGTGTGAAGACCATCGAGGTGGCTAAGATGCTTCCGCCTACGGCGTCACAGCGGAAGGTGACACTCGAATATACCGCAAATCCGGTGTGGCTGTTGTTGCAGGCTCTCCCTGTAATGGGTGACTATACTGATGAGAATGCCATAAACCTTGCCACTGCCCTCTATGCCAATACGATAGCGAAGAGCATACTCCTCTCTTCACCGCAGATAAAGAAGGTGATGGAGCAATGGCGAATGGAGAAGGGTGAGGAGAACTCGCTGATGAGTAACCTTCAGAAGAACGAAGACCTCAAGGAGCTGATACTCAGTGAGACGCCATGGGTGGCTGACGCTGAGGGTGAGGCGGCACAGAAGCGCGCGCTGTCGCGTTACTTCGACGAGAACACCATTGCCAACCGCCTCTCTGACGGTGTGTCTAAGCTGAGAAAGCTACAGCTCGGCGACGGCTCGTGGAGCTGGTGGAAAGGTATGGACGGCAGTATCTATATGACCGTTGAGGTTTGTAAGACTCTCGTAAGGCTCAATGCCATACTGGGTAACCAAAGCTCCACGACATCGATGCTCGACAAGGCGTTCCCGTATATGGCGGAGTACTTCCACAAAGAGGTGGAGAATCTGAAGAAATATGTTAAGGAGGGTATCAAGAACCCACTGCCAAGTGAGCTGGCAATGGACTATCTGTATACTTGTGTGCTCGACGGAAGAAAGCTGCCTGCAAAGGCGCAAGCCGACAATGACTATATGATTGAGTTGCTCAAGAAACAGTCGAAGAACCTCACCATCTACGGAAAGGCTAACGTGGCGGTGATTCTTGCCAAGAGCGGTGACAAGAAAAAGTCGAGGGAGTTTATCCAGAGTATGAAGGAGTATAGTGTCTACACCGAGGAGATGGGACGCTACTACGACACCCGGAAGGCTTACTACAGCTGGTGTGACTATAAGATTCCTACGGAGGTGGCGGCGATAGAGGCACTGAAGATGCTGGAGCCGGACGACAGGCAGACCATTGAGGAGATGCAACGATGGCTTTTGCAGTGTAAGCGTACGCAGGCTTGGGACACACCGGTGAACAGTGTCAATGCCGTCTATGCGTTCCTCTATCCGCAGGAGACGAATGTACTTGTCGCACCGTCTGCTCCTGTGGTGACGCTCGACAGCCATGAGATGTCACTGCCGGAGGGTTCTGCCGGGATAGGTTATTTCAAGACTGCCATAGACGAGGGTACACAGACCATGGAGGTGCGCAAGACCGATAGCGGTACGTCATGGGGTGCGGTCTATGCTCAGTTTGTACAGCCTGTGACGGATGTTGATGCGGCAGCATCAGGGCTGACCGTCACCCGTGAGTGGCTGCGCAACGGAGAGGTTATCGATCCTGCAACCACGGTACTGCACGTGGGTGAGAAGGTCGTAGCTCGCATAACCGTAAAGGCTGACCGTGACTATGACTTCGTGCAGGTTGTCGACAAGCGCGCGGCTTGCCTTGAACCGGTGGGACAGCTCAGTGGCTACCACTGGGGATATTACTGTGCACCGAAGGACTTCTCAACAAGCTATTACTTCAATATGATGGCGAAAGGCACGCATAAGGTGGAGACAACATACTATGTAGACCGTACGGGAACATACCAGACTGGCTCGTGTACGGCACAGTGTGCCTACTCTCCTGAGTACAGCGGTCGTGCCAAGGCGGTGACAATAACGGTAGAATAGTGTTTCGATGACTATAGAGATTGACAACGGCAGCGGCTTCTGCTTCGGCGTGACAACCGCGATACAGAAAGCCGAGGAGGTCCTGGCGGATGGAAAGACTCCACTATATTGCCTTGGTGACATCGTACACAACGGCATGGAGGTGGAGAGGCTTGCCGCCAAAGGACTGGTGACTATCAACCATGAGGAGATGCGGCACCTGCACGATGTGAAGGTGCTGCTACGTGCCCATGGTGAACCGCCGGAGACATACGAGCTGGCCCGGCGTAACAATATCGAGATCATCGATGCCACCTGTCCCGTGGTACTCCAACTGCAAAAGAGGATAAAACGGCAGTATGACGCTAATGTGGCTGACAACGGAAACAACTCGCAAATAGTGATCTTCGGAAAGAACGGTCATGCGGAGGTGCTCGGACTCGTCGGACAGACACATGGCACTGCCATCGTGATAGAGCACTTCGATGAGGTGGAGAAACTGGACTTCACCCGTGATATATACCTTTACTCGCAGACTACTAAGTCGCTCGATGAGTTTCACCGTATAATAGAGTATATACAAGGACACATCTCGCCAACAGCAACCTTCAAGAGCTTCGATACTATCTGCCGACAGGTGGCGAACCGCATGCCTAACATCGCGGCTTTTGCCGCTCGTCATGACCTCATCCTCTTTGTGTCGGGACGGAAGAGCAGCAACGGAAAGGTGCTCTTCGAGGAATGCAGGAGGGTGAACGGCAACAGTCACCATATCGAGAGCCCTGCCGAGATAAGGCAGGAATGGCTCGAAGGGGTGGAGACTGTAGGTATATGTGGGGCTACGAGCACACCGAAGTGGCTCATGGAGGAGTGCGCGACAAGACTGTCATAATAAAAAGTAGAAAATTTCACAAAGTTACATAATTCTTTGTAATTATCTCACTATCAGTCTGTTAGGTTGTATGTACCTTTTTGTCAAAGTTACATAAGTTACATAAATACAAAACAAGTTGTTTTGGTATCATAAAGTAGCCTTTCTCGGTTTATGTAGATATTTTCTTTGGTACCAAAATAACTTGTTTTGGTATACAGAAACCTTCTTTTGGATAAAGAACTGAATCCTTTTCTTGCGTGAAATGCAAGACTTTTGCAATTATATTGCTTAGATATGTGAAATTTATGATACTTTTAAAAAAGTGTCATAGCTGTTAAACGATTGATATACAATTGATTATAAGGAAATATGATGCTTTATGCAAAAAATGGTTTTTAAATTTTATACCACGGATTAAACGGATTGAACGGATTTTCCCATATATTGATTAAGCCGCAAGCGGCAGATTTTACGGATTCCTATGCCGCAGAGAATCGTGGTTTTAACCGCTATAATCCAAAAGAATCTGCAAAAGAATCAGGGAAAATCCGTTCTATCCGTTCAATCCGTGGTTCTTTCTTACTTGCGAAAGTAGGATAATATAAATCAATTATTATTTTTTTTATAGAAAACTGCCGAAAACGTTTGGGTTATACGTAGGAAAGTCGTACCTTTGCACCAGAATTATGCTATCATAAGTAAAAAGGAGTGAGACGATGTTTATACAGGAGCATAAAATAAGACCCATGGAGGGAGAGTTTGCCCGTGAGTTTCGCGCGCATCTTCACCGTATATGGGCAGGTGAGCTGACACCAGAAGAGCTTGCCCGTAAGCGTCTTAGTGAGCAAAGAGTAAAAATGAATAGTGCTATTTGGGATTAGTGATAATACTGATATAAATACAAAACAATAATAATAAATTAATTCAAAACTTATGATGAAAAAATTACGCTATTTATTACTGATGATGCTATGCGCCGTGGTTACAGGGGCATGGGCAGA
>CAJOPT010000129.1 GCA_905236455.1 uncultured Prevotella sp.
AGTCGCTCCACCAGTCATATTCGGGATACCCCAGAGCCCGCCACAGGTTGCTGCAACGGCGGCAGAGCAGTTCACACTCGGTCTCGGATACTACGTCGCGCAGACTTACGTTCTTGTTGTCAAACCATACGTCTATCCAGTCGTCATAGTCCTTGTCCTCAATAAGGCTGATAGTAAGGCGCCACACCTTCAGTGCCCACCAGAAATGGCCGGTCTCGGCACAGAGGTCGCCAATGTACATGCCTTTCGAGAATTTCCTTTTGCAGCTTTCGGCGCAGCGGATGGGGTGGATAGCCTGGTTGACAATGTCTTTCAGCAAGCGGGCTTCAAGATGGGTCACGACACCGTTGGGCATGCATCTGCACACCCGATAAGGAATTCTTCTTCTCATAAGTTTTTCCGTTTTTTTAATGTAACAATGTAAAAGATCACCATTCACCAGTCCTCAGGACTGATGTTTGAGGGGCTTCTGCCCCCCATTGTTACATTGTGCTTTCAAAGCGGATTTTTAGCTACCTCATCTTGCTATTACAACATTTCGGCTGCAAAAGTACACATTTTTTCCGTTCCCGCCAAATATTTCCTGACTTTTTTTACTTTCATCCCCGGCTCCATGCAAATTGGAGTCGGGGATGAAAGTTTTGGGGGAATGAGCAAGTGTCCCTCAGTAATTACTCAAAGGCTTTCATTTGTCGTGCCTTTTCAGCCATGATGCTCAAGACGGTGGCGATGTCGGCCACGTCAACCTTGCCGTCTTTGTTCATGTCAACTTGTTTCTTGCTAATATTAGAATATCCCGCCATATAGCTGAGTATGGTAGCTATGTCGGCCACGTCGACATGATGGTCGTTATTGGCATCGCCTTCATCATTCTTGGCTGTGGTGACATTCAGCTCCGTGATGGCCTCCAAGTCCATACCGTCAACGCTCCAGAGCAGTGCCGCTGCTCCCGGCAACTTGCCTGTTACAGTAACCTTGGCATGGCCTTCGTCATCAAGCGTCACATTCTCGGCATCTACAGTGGCAATCATCGGTGATGTGCACACCACCCTCACCACCTTTCCAGTGGCAGCTTCAGCTGGTGTGATGCTCACGTTCAGGATCTTGCTCATACCATAGCCAATGTTGGCGGCAGAGTCTACGGCGATGGCATCCATTCCTGCCTGTATCACCACACGCACGGTGGTGTCGGCGGCAAGATGGGCACCGCAGTAGCTCTCCACTTCTTTCTTTACTGTCAGCAAAACAACGTCGCCGACATTGAACCGCTTGCCAGGTACGAACTTCACTTTCGACGCAAACGACAGGCCGGTATATGGATCCTCTTCAAGGTTTACCATTTCTATATCGCCCGATACATCATTACCTTCTTTAGTGGCAGTCATGTTATTGGTAGTGGCGGTCTCGGGCTTAAGGTATTTGCTGAATGTCAGTGTGATGCCGCTCTCCACGCCCAGCGCATCCGTCACAACAGGGCTGACGGCCTGGCTCAGGGGCATGTTTATCTCCATTTGAGGCGGCGGTACGGGCAGCCAGTCAGTCTGTGTGGTCTCATAGCCCGACTTCTCGAAACGCACCTGCCACATGCCCCGCGGCACGTCCCAGCGGTAGAGTCCTGTCTCGTCGGTCACGATGGGGTTCACTTGCGAGAAGTCCTCAGCATCCCATTGTACGGGCAGGCCGTTCTCCTGATGGTATACTGTGGCAACTACGTCCTCCAGCCTGTTGCTTGTTACGGCCTCATATACATAGCCCGACGGGTCGTGGATTGGAGTCACTGACGGCAGTATCGGGTCTGGGGAATCGTTTGCAGAAAGAGTGATTTCCTGGCCATCCTGTGGGGTCTCCTTGTCGTTCTCGTAAACCTCGCCGCCATTGATGCAGGCTTTTTCTGCCGATTCGCTTAACGCATAGAGCTGCTCCAGCTTGCTCGTGATGTAACGGTAGAACTGTGCGTCGCGTATGGTGACGGCGGCATCTTCCAGAATCCGGAGTATTGACACAGCTCTCGGGAGCCGTTTCGAGTTAACATCCATTATCTTTCGAGCGATATACATGTGTATGCGCCAGCAGACATAGTTCATGTACTCCTTACGTATGTTGTCGCGCATCTCTTCCAGTAATGCCTTTGTCTGCGGATTGTTCTCACTCACGCAGTCGCCAGTCTCGAAGTTGTCTATCCTGTTAAAGATCTCTATAATATGGCGGTAAATCTCGATGAGGCTGTTAAGCCTAGCCACGGCCTCGTTCATCTTGCCCATGTACAGAGACAGGCTTATCAGCAGTGCCCTTCTCTTCTCCAGTTTGTTAAGGCCGAGGAGCAGAACCTTGTCGTTTGCCTCCATCGCCAGCAATGACCTGTATTCCTTTTCCGTCATGGCAAGTGACTCCATGATGGCCAGCCTCTCTGCCTGTGCCAGACTTAGCCATCGGTTCAGGTTGTCGCGGTCGGCCATAACCTTTTCCAGTACATTTTGTATGGCCTCATACAGGGCGCCCCAGTCACCCTGGGGCAGGCCCTGTGCCAGCCCGGTGAGCGTGAACATTATGTTGTTATGGAAGTCCACATAGTCGAGCATATTATCGCCCGTATATATCATAAGCAATCCTTCAGTAGACGGTATCACCTGATAGCCCTTGGCGGTAAGCTCTTCTGCCGTCAGAGCTTCGCAGGTGCCAACCACTTTTGTCATGGTGGCGCCATCGTCGAGTGTCTCTTCTGCGTTGTAATACTTATGGTACAGTTCCATGCCGTTGTTCAGGAATTCGTCCATAGTGACAATAAGGCTGTTTGTCTGTTCTGTCAGTAGTGTCATACGCTCGTCGGCATTTTCTTCTGTCACATCTTCTGCCCTCTCTCCGTCAAAGTCAAAGCCTGCATACTGGCTAATAAGCTCTTTCACGGTTTGTAGGGGCAGGCCCTGTGCCAGCCCGTCGTTTATTTCCCCTTCTATCTGCGCTTCCTTCCTGTCCAGTTCTTCCCGCTCGTCCAGCGCAGTAACAACGTAAGCCTGAAGGTCGGTCAGCATGTCCGTCGCCTGCTGGGTGTCGGCAAGAGGTAAAAGACTGTTTTTACTTGGAGTTAAACTAACCATAAGGTTAATCGGTAGATTCTCTGCTACAAAATTTCCAACAGCCACCCAACGGGCAAGTTCAGAATTGAAAAAACCTTTGAGCACACGTGTCTCTTTGGCTGTGGTGTAAATGTAGAATGCAACAGCATCAATTGATGTCGTGTCGTTAGTTGTGAGGTCTGCTATGAATGTGAAAGCTTTTTCTTCTTTAATCATAGTTGTAGACCATTCCTTCCATGAGTCTTTGTATTTATATGGAAAGAAATAATAAGATTTTGGATTAGAAATACCATTCTCAAAATCAAATATGATTTCTTCATTTCGGCTAAACTCTGGGTTATATACAGACATAGTAACCGATTTAACCATTGCTTCAGCCTTTTCATAGAAACACTCATGTGTGGCAGTTGTCTTCTGTGTACCGCTCTCGGTAGTATAATTAGCATAAATGTGATGAGTAGAAAGATTGTAAGGCTGGAATAGTTCAAAATGCTTATTGAAGGTGCCATCTCCCTTTGCAATAACGGAGCCTATCAGGTGTTCATTGTCGTAAATGTCAACATTAGCATGAGCCGGAACAATACCTGTAACGAGAATCACGGCACTTGACGTTTCTTCTGGAACAGCAATCTTACCTTCTTCCACATTGAACGAAGCCGAGCCAATGGATATAAGGTTATCGCCGTTATAATTGAATGAGACCAATGCCGTACTGGTGTAGGTTCCTGTGCTTTGTGGCATCACACAAAAGCGTATATGTTTGCCCAGGTCTGAAGGAGTTAAACTGACTATGAGACGATTGTCTCTTATGGTGTATGGGGAAACAGTGCTTCCTATCACTACAGAACTTTTGATGAATTTGCAACCGTTGGGAATATCAACCTCCAGATTAATATCATTAATCGACTCAATATAGAGTTCGTTGAAATTGACAACCGCAGCAAGTGTCACGTAACTACCCTCTCTCAACTCTTGTTTTTCTGAGATGTAGGAACTATTCGCCATTACAAGGTTGTACTGTGAAGCAGCCTCTGACAACTTCTCATTGACGCTAACAACGCTGATAATGGCGTTGCACACCGTTACCTCTACTTTTATGTAGTCACTGCCCTCGCTAAGGTTCATTCTGCCAAGGTCTGTTAGGTTAGCTATGTTGCCTATACTATTGTTTGCTATAATGAGGATATAGTCTCCAGCCTCCATCCCATTGAATGTGGTATGCTGTTGAGAGAAGCCAGAGCGTGAAACCATACTGCCAGAAGCATCATAGACCAATACCTGCAAATGACTTTCACTGGCCGACAAATAGTTTACCTCTATCCCACCGTGTTGTATCAAGTTCAAGGTAATAGCGGTACTGTCGTTCTGGCCAACAACGCCCTCGCCTATCGTGTCGATAAACTTGTCATTTAGACTCTTGGCGCAGACTTCAATACGGTCACCGGCATCCACACCGGAAGGCATCACAATGTTGCCTTGCTGCATTGCAAAAACGATGTCGATACCCTTTGTGACGTTACGCACCGTGTATGCCACATTTCGTAAATCGTCATACCAGTTCTTCACTATGGGTGTTTCGCCTTCTCTTACAGCTTCTTGATAGGTCAAATTGATAACAGCAACCTTTCCTTTCGCCTGCTCCATCTCAATAGTACCGAATTCACCGCCATCGTCAAAATTTTTTCTTATCACTTTCTTGTCAAGATAGCCGTGATATGTGATATACAACTCAGTGGAGTCCTTCTTGGCTTCAATCGAGAAATATCCATTTTCATCGGTCATTGCGCTACTCGTCTGCTCGTATCTTCCGTTCAGCCACTGAGTTATATTTACCTCAGCACGGGGCAAACCCTGCCCAAGGCCTGAAACGCGCCCATGAATCGTGACATTTTCTATTGGCTTCAACTGATATGTCACTGTGTTACCGTCTGCAATGGCTTTCTGATGACTGACTTCACGGTACACGCGTCCTTTCTTTTCGTCAAGAGTGAAAGAATAATAAACGGTGGCATCTTTTTCTGTGGCTACTATATTGCCTATTGAAATAATAATGCCATCTTCGTTATACCAAGTAATCGCGGCATGGCTTGTGACATCATTTCCCGATTCGTCGATAATGCTAATAGTCGTTTTAGGAAGCTCTTCGATATTCTTGAATTTTTTCCAACTATCTTTATTCTTATAAGCATCAATTGATCCATCTAAGACATAGAGGGTAGCATTGTTATAAGTGCCTGCCGAAAATACGTCCTCATTTATGTAAGGAGGATCTATTATCATTGACGTTACTTTGGTAATGCTATCGCAGTTATAAAAATCCCCATACCCGATACTGCAAATACTCGAAGGGATAGTGATACTGGTAAGGCTTGTACAATTTGCGAAAGTATATCCATCGGTGCGTGTCAGTCCTTCTGGTAGGACAATCCTAGTAAGGCTAGAACAAGAAGCGAAAGCATAGTGACCGATGCTTGTCACGCTTTTAGGAATATGAATGTTTGCCAGGCTGCTACAGCCAACAAAAGCATAGTAGCCTATGCTAGTGACACCCTCCGGAATGCTGATATTAGTCAGACCGTGACATCTTTGGAATGCATAATTACCTATGCTGGTCACGCCCGCAGGAATCTTGACGTTTGCCAGACCGCTACAGTCTTCGAAAGAATTGTCACTAATATAACTGAGACTCGAAGGAAGATGAATATCTGTAAGGCTTTTGCAGCCAGAGAAAGCCGCCTTGCCGATAAAGGCGAC
The DNA here is from genome assembly GCA_905236455.1 of uncultured Prevotella sp. Taxonomy (GTDB): domain Bacteria; phylum Bacteroidota; class Bacteroidia; order Bacteroidales; family Bacteroidaceae; genus Prevotella. Next base: position 5,829 of record CAJOPT010000129.1, read on the forward strand.
ACTTTCCGGGATGGCGATTTTGGCGAGACTGCCGCAGCCACTGAATGCGTAGTCACAAATAACCGTTACGCTCTCTGGTATTGTCACATTAATAAGGTTACTACAACCAGAAAAAGTGTAACTGTAAATGTATTCAACACCGTTAGGTATAACGATGTTTGTAAAACTTGAGCAACCAGAGAAGGCACTGACGTCTATAGTGGTTACGCTCGAAGGGATTGTAACGTTTGTAAGGCTTGTGCAACCTCCGAAAGTGGTGTCACCTATTGTGGTCACGCTTGAAGGGATAGTGATGCTTTCCAAGTTGCTACATAAGTAAAAGGCACGGGAGCCAATGGCCGTTACGCCATCGCTGAGAATTACTTCTTTGATGGATTTCATTCCACTGAACCACATGCCAACATCTATTTTACAATTTATTGTAACATTGGTAAGCCCATCACAGCCAGAGAAAGCATCACTGCTAATATATCCAGTACTGCTTATGCCCTCAGGAAGAACAACACTGGTGAGACTACTGCAATTTTGGAAAGCAGAAATACCTATCCGGGTAACGTTTGAAGGGATAAAAATACTGGCGAGGCTGCTACAATTCCTAAATGAATAATTGTCAAAAACAGTCAATCCTTTTGGAATTTCGACATTCTGTAGGCTGGTACATCCATCGAAAGCGTATTCGCTTATTGTGGTTACGCCTTCTGGGATATTTATGCTGGTGAGGCTGCTGCAATATTGGAAAGCCCTGCTGCCGATGCTAGTTACGCTTGAAGGAATAACCATACTGGTTAGGCTGGTGCAACCATTGAATGTATAATCGCCAATATCAGTTACACTTGAGGGGATGGTAATACTGGGAAGACTGGTACATCCCATAAAGAGCCGGTCAATACTATTGATGCCATCGGGAATGTTTACCGATGTCAGGCTGCTGCATACACTGAATGCTTTAAATATTGATAATCAGCGCTTTGTACTTTAAAAGGTAGAAAAGTGACTCTACTCGTACTTTGGTATGCTTTTCA
>CAJOPT010000130.1 GCA_905236455.1 uncultured Prevotella sp.
GGATGCGTGATTGGATTCACGACTTGAAGGAAGGAGAATCTGCCTTTGATAATGTTGACCCCCTGAAACGTCCCCATAAGTTAGTGGACGGTGAAGTCGTAGAAAATATCAGAAAGAACAGAGATAAATATACCCGTCAGAAGTGGGACAGATTCATTCAGTGTGTTCATACACGAAACGACCAGTTGGCTGCACAGAACACTGTTCACCCAGAACAGGATAGGGTATTCAGTATTCGTGAGTTGATGACGATGATGAATGTCCCTGATACTTTCAATTGGGTAGACAGGCCACTGGAGGAACTGAATGCGATGTCTGATACTGAGAAACGTAAGGTTTACAAGGAACACGAAACAAATATCCGTCAGTGTCTTGGCGAAGCTGTTCCTACTATTATCATGCAGCAGATAGCCCATAACATAAAAAAGCTATTTGGCAGGAAATTGGTAGGTTCTGCTGAAATCAATAAAATCATTGAGAACCATAAACTAGTAGAGCGACAAAACCTGCTGGACTTCTTGGACGTTAACCCTTTGGGCTTAGATGTGCCAACTTTGATGCGAATCACAGAACTCTGTAATGCAGAGAGAGAGAAGAACGCTGCTTTCTACACCAATAAGTTCTTGGTGAATGACACAGTTGACAAACTCCCCGATTTTACTCAGCCTGAAATCAGGATTATTGAACCGTCGGGTGGAGCCGGAAGCTTTGTACCTTTCCTCATAAAGAAGTACGCTTATGTGCCTCATGTGATTCTCGATATTGTTGACATTGATCCCAACAGTATAGCCAACTTAAAATTGCTGCTGAAATACATCGATATCCCAAAGAACTTCACCATCAACTTGATTTGTAGTGACTTCTTATTTTATGATTCTCCTTACAAGTATGACCTAGCTGTTGGCAATCCTCCTTTCTCAAAGGTGAAACAAAGGGCAAGAGATATTTCATTCTGGTTCTTCCAGAATGTAAACCAAAACACAAACGACTTGGCAGAGATGTTCTTGGAGAAATGTATGTTTATGGCTGATTGCGTAGCATTAATTCTAAATAAGAACATTCTCAGCGGTGAAGAATTCTTCCCAACTCACAACCTCCTGCGAAAGGTAAAGATTGATAGCATTATTGACTTTGGCAGACATGGATTTACAGGTGTTTCTATTGAGACTATCTGCTTGATTGTACATCCAAAGCAGAAGCCGAATGAGACAACAGTGTACAATATGAAGTACAACAAGATATACCATCAAAAGCAGAACTACATCACTGACAAGAAGTACCCATACTTCATCATTTATCGTGATGCTGATTTTGACAGGGTGGCAGAGAAACTTGACTTCAATGTTTTCACCGTATTCAGAGACCGTCAGATAACGAAGCAGAACTCCACTAAGGAGGATGGCGACAGCAGAATGTGGGTTATAAAGGGACGTAATATCGATAATGATGCCAAAGGTATTACCCATATTCCTAAGTATGATACTTTCATTGATATCAGTGTTGCAAAGGAACTCACTTCTTACATCTATGTGAATGATAGTAATGTATATCTGACACCAAACATGACTTATAACACCCGTGTTATCAAGAATATCCCCAATGTTATAGCTGACGGTTCCGTGGCAGTGTTGATACCCAGACAGAAAGGAATGGCTTTGACAGATGCTCAGATGGCATACTTCTCTTCAGATGAGTACAGGAAGTTCTATATCACAGCAAGGAACCTTTCTACTCAATCTATCAATGTTGACAAATGTAGTGTTTACTTTTACGGTATATTAAAAAATGACAGCAAACCTATTGGAGCAATTTCTGAATGCTCATGACTATGATATAAGAAAAAGCCGCAATGGCAGATGGATAGACCAGAAGTGTACAATGGATGAATTATGCTTCGTGGCTGACTGCGTAGTAGTTTATTTGCAGGAAGGAGGCAAACAGCCTTTCCAGTCACCTGATATCTGGCACACTCCCTATGCGATAGAGAATGTTCAGAGGCTCTTTAGCAAGCCTGACCCTACGGATAAATCCACAATAGATGAATACAACAAGTTCTTCCGTCAGCCCTTGAAGATGCTGGCAGCAGCTGGCGTACTTCGCGAAGATGGCAAGAAGAACAACGCTATTCAGTTTAGCGTAGAAAATGAGGCCGCATTGGATTACCTTTCACTCAGAGAAAGAAATTGTCTTGATTTTCTCTGCTCATACATCACCAAGACATTGAAAGATAGTGGTCTATGGGATGCATTTGAGTCATTCTTAGACGAACAAACAAAAGAGAATTTCAAAATTGCTAAAGACAAATTTCGCCAATTTTGCTGGGATTATACGCCAATTTCTAAAGGAAAAAAAGACGAACCAAATAGAATATTCGCGAAGGTATTAAACCCACTTGCCGTACTACATCAGAAAAGGGGCACTGTAGGTGGCCATATGTCGAAGAAAATCATTACACTTGAAGATATTAAGTATAATCGCACAAACTTCCGCGATAAGAATAAGAACAAAAACGTTTCACGACAGAATGCTCTGCAAGCTGATAATGTCCAAGAAGTAATTTATGACTACAATGTAGAGAAAGCAAAACGTCGTCTTCGCAAATTCAACGATATGTTCAACAGCGGAAAGTCTGAGATAACAGATTCTATGTCTATAGGGCAACAAGCAACACATATGCATCATATCTTCCCCAGGCATGAATTTCCTGCTATAGCAGACTATGTGGAGAATCTAATTGCCTTAACAGCGGGTCAGCATTTGCAAAAAGCGCATCCAGCAGGGAACACTCAGGTAATAGACAAAGACTATCAATATACATGTCTCATTAGTAAGACAGAAAGCATCCGCAAGAACCTTTTGGATGGTATTGGTGAGCCTCTCTACGATTTCCTTGCTTTTATGATAGTTCTAGACACAGGTCTTCGCACAGATTTCTTTGAAACATTGCCAGAGAACGATTTTGCACAAGTGGCATCAGGAATAGACATTAACTTTCCCAATAAGTAGTAGATGACAAAAAAACAGTCTATAGAAGAACTCGTCAAGATAGAACTGAAAGACTGTCGCTTTCACGCTGAATGCATGGCGTTGAAAGTGAAACAACTCCGTAGAAAAGATACAATCGTCAATTCTATAATGGCTATTTCGTCATCTGCAAGTATTGCAAGTTGGGCGATATGGAATGATTTGGCTATGCTCTGGGGATGTATAATAGCGGTATCTCAGGTTATAACCGCGTTAAAACCACTTTTCCCCTTTGGCAAGCACGTCCACACGCTCAATACAAGATGCTACAAACAAGAGGCGTTGTTTCTTGAATTGGATAACCTTTGGTATGAACTAAAAGACGGTTCAATTGAAAAGGAAGCTGCCAAGACCAGACTCAACCATCTTAAACAAAGAATTAATGAGAATGAGTTTTTTGATGATGAAGATGGATTTGAGTTTTCTAAAGA
>CAJOPT010000131.1 GCA_905236455.1 uncultured Prevotella sp.
ACCTTGCCCCAAAAGAAAAAGGTTCAACCTTGGCAAGGAATATATTGCGGAAATAGCTCAGTTGGTAGAGCACAACCTTGCCAAGGTTGGGGTCGCGGGTCCGAGTCCCGTTTTCCGCTCAAAGGATTCAAGGAGTTGAATCATGAAATAGACAGATTACATATTGCCGCAATGGTGGAATTGGTAGACACGAGGGACTTAAAATCCCTTGGCCGTAAGGCTGTGCGGGTTCGAGTCCCGCTCGCGGCACTTAAGACACATATATGGTAAAACGGTTAACCTACATATTACTTGTACTTCTGTTAGTTTCCTGCGGTGCTCGCCGTGGATATTTTAAGATTGAGGGCAGATTCCTGCACATTAATCAAGGAGAGCTATATATATATAGCCCTGACGGGGGTATAGATGGAATAGACACAATTCTTATAGAAGCTGGTCGTTTTGCATACGAGACTCCAATGCCTGATGATGCCACCCTAATGCTCGTATTCCCCAATTTCTCTGTTCATCCGGTTTTTGCGGAATCTGGTGGGTCTGTAAACATTAATGCAGACGCATCTCATTTGAAAGAGATGACGGTAACTGGTACTGGAGACAATGAACTTATGAGTACATTCCGTAAACAAATAGCAAATGTTTCTCCACCAGAAGAAAAGTCTTTGGCTGAGCAGTTTATAAAAGACCACCCAGATTCTCGTGTTAGCTTCTATCTCTTAATGAAATATTTTGTACAAGTAGCACAACCTGATTATGAAAAGGCTCTCAACCTCTTGAAAATCCTTAAGCAGGAACAACCGCGTAATGGAGATATTATACGGCAAAGCCAATTGATTGAGACATATCAGTCTACTTCTGTAAAACACAAACTTCCAAAATTTTCCGCTGTTGATGTCAATGGAAAGAAAATAACCGATGCTGATTTCAGCAAGGGAAAAGCCATTATCAGCGTGTGGGCACAATGGAACTATGACGGACAGGAAATGCAACGCGTTCTCCGTTCTATAAAAGACAAACAACCAGGAACAAAAATTTTAAGCATCTGTGCTGATCCCAGCAAAGCCACATGCAAGAGCTTTATGGAAAGTAACCAAATCAACTGGCCTGTGGTATGTGACGAGAAAATGCTGGAAGGAGAGTTGTTACAAAAACTGGGGTTCGCAAAACTACCTGACATTATTATTTTGGAAAACGGAATCATTAAAGAAAGAAATGTCAATATTGCTAAGCTGAAAGAGCAAACAAATAAACCTAAATAATGCTAATAAAAACATATTGTGCTGCCGTCAACGGATTGAATGTAACAACTGTGACGGTGGAAGTAAGTCTCACAAGAGGTGTGATGTATCATCTCACAGGGTTAGGTGACGAGGCTGTAAGGGAAAGCAGAGATCGCATTGCTGCAGCCTTGCAGAATAATGGATATAAGTTTCCTGTAGCAGATATAACCGTAAACATGGCCCCTGCTGATATAAGAAAAGAAGGTAGTGGATATGACCTGCCTTTAGCTATCTCAATACTGGCTGCCAATGAAAAGATGAAACCGGATTTGTTAGAGCATTATATGCTTGTGGGGGAACTGGGATTAGACGGAAAACTACAACCAGTAAAAGGGGCTCTACCTGTCGCCATTTGCGCAAGATCTGAAAAATTCAAAGGACTGATCGTACCAAAACAGAATGAGCGCGAAGCTGCTGTTGTCAACAACCTTGATGTGTATGGAATGGAGTCGCTACTTGATGTCATTAATTTCTTTAATGGAACACATTCTTATGAACCTTGTTTCGTAGATACACGTAAGGAATTTTACGAACAACAATATAATTTTGAGCTTGACTTCGCAGACGTAAAAGGACAGGAAAACGTAAAAAGAGCTTTAGAGGTAGCTGCCGCAGGTGGACATAATCTAATAATGGTAGGACCACCTGGCAGCGGAAAATCAATGATGGCAAAACGATTACCATCAATTCTACCACCTCTGTCTTTGTCTGAAAGCCTGGAGACAACACAAATTCAATCCATTGCTGGTAAACTGGGGCGAGGAACGTCATTAATATCTCAGCGACCGTTCAGGAGCCCTCATCATACAATCTCGCAAGTGGCACTTGTAGGTGGTGGCAACAACCCACAACCTGGTGAGATCAGCCTTGCCCATAATGGTGTATTGTTCCTCGATGAGCTACCAGAGTTCAATAAGTCCACGCTGGAGGTGTTGCGACAACCACTGGAAGACCGTAAGATAACCATCAGCCGTGCAAAATATACGGTGGAATACCCCTGCTCCTTTATGTTCGTTGCCTCGATGAACCCTTGTCCATGTGGTTATTATGGCGACCCCACCCACCACTGCGTGTGTACACCGGGGCAAATACAACGTTATATGAACAAAATCTCCGGACCGCTGCTCGACCGCATCGATATACATTGCGAGATACAGGCTGTACCGTTTTCCGATTTAAGCAAGATGGCACCTGGAGAACCAAGTGAAAAGATACGTGAAAGAGTAATCAAGGCAAGGCAAATCCAAGAAGCTCGCTTCAAGGATTTCAAAGGCATTCATTGTAATGCCATGATGACCGAGCGGATGCTCCATCAGTTTGCTGAGCCCGATGCAGCCTCTATGGATATGCTGCGAATGGCGATGGAGCGTCTGAAGCTCTCTGCCCGCGCCTACAGCCGCATTCTCAAAGTCGCCCGCACCATCGCCGACCTCGACGGCTCCGAGCAAGTTCAGAGCCAGCATATTGCAGAAGCTATCGGATATAGAAACCTTGATAGAGGCGACTGGGCAGAGAGAGGGATATAATTATTGATAAGATATAAACGTATGGAGAACAATATAAATTTATTCTCACCAGAAGAGATGCTGTCGCCATTTGACAGCATGAAGGAGACGGATGCAGAGGGACGTGAGTGGTGGAATTCACGTAAACTGGCACGGCTCCTTGGCTACATGAAATACTGGAACTTCGAACGGCTGATGGACAAGGTGGCCTCCTTCTTGCAGAAGGAAAAGGGTCTTGACTTGAAAGAGCACATGGTGGATATTGAGGAAATGGTATTGTTAAACAATGGAGGATACCGTCAAGTAAAGTCTATTCTGCTTTCTAAGACAGCGTGTATCGCAATTTCCTCGAATGCCGACAAGAAAAAGCCTGTAGTAAAAGCTGCCAAAGAATATTTTACAGGCAAGATGACCTCTAAAGAGTTGGCAACCAGTATGGAAGGCAACGTATTAATATATCGGTCATCAACGGGTAAAATCAATGTGTCAGTCGTCTATAATCAAGAAACCTTCTGGCTGTCACAAAAAAGAATGGCTCAATTGTTTGGTGTAACAACACAAGACATTAGCTACCACCTTATTCAGATAAATGATAGTGGCGAAGTGCAATTGTCCGAAGCATCCAAAAAAGTTTTGATTCCCTCGGACAATTGCGACGAGCAGGGAGTTCTGATGTACAACCTTGATGCGGTTATAGCCGTGGGCTACCGTGTCAACAGCTATGAGGCCACCCAATTCCGCCGATGGGCGACACAAGTACTCAAAGAGTTCATCATCAAAGGCTTTGCTTTGGATGATGAACGTCTGAAGGGTAAAGACATCTTCGGTATTAACTATTTTGATGAATTGTTGGACCGCATTCGCGAAATACGTACTTCCGAGCGTCGCTATTACCAGAAGATTACCGACATCTATGCTGAGTGCAGCAGTGACTACGACCCACAATCAGAAATCACCAAGCAGTTCTACAAGACCGTTCAGAACATGATGCACTATGCCGTCACCCATCAGACAGCTGCTGAAATCATTTTCGACCGTGCC
>CAJOPT010000132.1 GCA_905236455.1 uncultured Prevotella sp.
GCGTAATCATGATATGGACATAGAAAGCCAACTGGCTATGGGAGATTACAGTAAGGCCTTGGCACGTTTAGAGAAAGACGAAGCAGAAATCAGAGCAGACTTGATGCTGATTGATCGCGAGTTGCATTCAAGGGGAGAAAGTCGTGAGGATGCTATGAATGATAAGGATTCTTTGGAAACGAATTTGGTCAGAGTGCTATATTTGAAGGCGCAGGCGCTCATTGGTCTTGATCGGAAGGGTGAAGCACAAGTTGTACTTGATGAAATCCGTCATTCAAAAAGTGATTATGGCATAAAAGCTGATTCGTTGTATCATTTGTTGCACTAATCATAAGGTATAGGTATTTCTGATAACTGCGTTAGTTACATAGCTGACGCAGTTTTTATTTTTGTATTCTTGGTTACTTCAACTTGCTTGCTTACATAAATAGTCAAACGAACAGATAACAAAGTATGAAAGATCCAGTAATTGAAGAAATCAAACGACAGTGCGGAAAAGTAAGGCCGTTGAACAATGGGTGGTGCCATTTTGTATATCACCATCTGCATTATCTGTATATACCAGATGACTCGAATGGGATGATTCGAATATCAATCCCCCATGTAGTCAACAGTAAAGGGTATAAAAAAGAGCGGGTTGATTCAGCTGTCAATGAGACAAATAGAGAAGTAAGGTTCATAAAGGCTATGGTGCTAAATAATGGTAGCGTATCACTAAACTACGACCATTGGATTAGTAAAGATGAAAATGTCATGGAAATAGTGGAACATATCATTACAACCCTTTATATGGCATCGGAGTATCTTGTTTTAAAACTGAAATCAAAATGAAGTGCCTGGTGTTGGTAATATTATTTTCACTCTTTTGCATGAAGTTGTACGCACAGAGTGACTATTATGAGCGGCAGGCAAGGTCGCATCAAAGTGATGCAGCGTACTATGTGAAACAAGCGCAAGGATATGACAGGGATGTGGAATACTATATGCGCGAGGCCGCTGGCCATCTTAGAGATGCGGAGTATTACCGTCATCAAAAGCAATATGAACAGGCAAGAAGTTCTTTGCGTAAAGCACGAAATGCAATTGAGAGAGCGGATGACAACAAACGCAAAGCAGACAATGCCAGGTCTAATGCAAAGTCATATATGCGACGTGCGGAAGATGCACTACAAAATGCAAAAAAGTAAGATGGGATGGTTACATGTGAATTCAGTTGGACATAAACAAATAAACAATCAATAATAATAGTAAGAAGTTGCGCACGACACGGAATAGTGTATAAGTTATGAAGAAGATGTTTTTTAGCTTCACCATGTTGATGACAATGGTCGCAGCCGTATCAGTATTTGCTAATGCCCAGACTACTAAGTGTTCAAAACATGACCACCTCTCTACAACAACACATGTATCGGTTCAAGGTACCCACTGTAGTGGTACCGTTGGATGCAGTTGCCCAGGCTTCTCTCCCATTACCAACGGAGACGTATGTCAGCAGGCCTACTGCAAGCATTGCAACCATAAGAAGAGTGTCCACAAGTAAGACATGACGTTTGTGAAGTCGGGGCAAGCTTGTATCAGCAATAAGATAATAATGGTTCAATATGATTAAGAAATAAATTTTAATAGGTTATGAATATGTGGAATTTGTTTGAAAAGAAAGAACGTAAAGAGGAACATCGTATCTTTTCGTGCTCCATCCATGATGATGTGAAGATATTAGGACATGTGTTTCATGGACTGAAGGATATTCAGGCATATGTGGAGATGACAAAATATGATGGAGGAAGTGGTGATGCGTGTGACCGTGAGCCTGAGAAGAAAGGAAAGGTGCATGTAGGGGAACTGTGGATGAGGTATCCGTGTTTTGACTCTTCTGACTATCTGTATGAAAACAGGGCGTATCAGAACTTTATTTTTCGTGACAGGCCCATCACTTCTTTGGATATGAAACATTTGGAGAAGTTACCCACGCACATGAATACCAAACGTCTGGATGCATCAGTGCCAGAAGATATGTTGCCAATGGTATATTATGAGGGTGATGGCGACACGATGTGGGTGGCAATTTGAGAATGAAGATGTGAAGATAATAAAGAACGCGTATGAAAAAGATTCTTTTGTTGTTTTTTGCGCTGTTATTAGTCAATTGTACTGAACAGCTTCTTGTAGACGAGGAGATTAGTAGACCTGTAGAACCAGATGCTGCAGGTGAAGTGAGTGTTCTTATGGAGAAGGCACGTTGGGGTGATGGCGAAGCTTTTGTGAAGTTGGCAGATTGCTATCGTGACGGAAAAGAAGTTAAACAGGACTTTATCAGTATGCTTGTCATGCTTTCTTTAGCCAATGAATACAGTGGAATAAAACGTATGGAGGACTACATTTCTTCATTGCCAACGGAGTCGGAGTATAAAATGGTATTTGATGCCGTGGGGGAGTTCAGTAGAGGACATCATGAACAAGCTCTAACAATGGCTGAGAAGTTGATTGCTCATGATTGTTCGGAAGGTTATACTGTAAAAGGTATTGTCCTTACTGAGCAGGGCAAAGTAGAAGAGGGGAAGAGCCTTTTGGAACTTGCTGCCGACAAAGGAAGCGATTTTGCAGGACTCTATCTTTGTTTTCCCGATTGGCATAACGGCAAGAATCCTGATATTACCAAACTTATAGCCTTGTCGGACAGGATGCCCATAGTAAACGCTTGTCTTGGAAAAATCTACTCAGGAATGGATGACGAAAGTTTAAAAAACGAAAAACGGGCTGCGTACTACTATATGAAAGCAGATAAGAATGCTTGTTTAGGCAGAGATGCTGCCAGATGGCTTCTAAGCTATCATCGGAATGGCGGAAACTTAGAGCTTAACGAAAGGGATATCAAGCGTTTGGAAGTACTTGCTGGTATGAAAGCGGTCGAACCAGAGATTATAAAGCATGCTGACCCTAAATTGGAATCCGCTATCACAGAGCTGCTTCTAGAGGATGTAGAAGAATACAAAAGGTGGTCGAAAGCGATGGTATATGTAGTGGAGACAAAGACCGGAAAGATAAAGGCAAACGTGGGATATGAGTTAAAGGGGAAGAAGTTTACTCCTTATACGGACACCTTTGACAAAGAGCAATGTGAGATGGAGACAGGCTCTACTTACCTTGCCTTGTTGTCAAGTGGGAGAGTAAGTCCTGTATATATGCTTGACACGGGTCATGGCATTTATGGTGAAGTTCGTGATCACAATTGGCGACGCGGTGGATATGGCAGCATTTCTTTGGAACGTGCATTGGAAGTGCGTTCACAAGTCGCTTTCACGATGGCTAAAGAGCGTGTGTGGGGAAAGAATTTTGCGGAATATGAAGCCCATGTCATTTCTTTTCTTGCGGGTAAGCCCAATGAGGCAATGGGTATCCTGACCTTTTACAATGCTGTCGCCAATAACGGAAAAATGGTAGAACTTGTTTCAGAGGGTGAGGATGGTATTGTTCTCCAAGAACAGATTGCAGAACCTCAGTATATAAAGAAATTACAGACTGGTCTTGAACATTGTGTTTCACAAGGCGTCATGCGTAAAGCTGGCCACCTTTATATTAAAGTGTCAGCTTGTGGGCGCACTTTTATTACCCACGGAAATCATCGGAGAATGGAGTTATGTGGTTATTTCCCTTCAGATGATCCTCTCTACACTATCATGGTTGTATTAGAAAAGGAAGGTCTTCCGGCAAGCGCTGGTGGGATGTGTGGCCCCATCTTTGCACAGACTGTTGACTTGCTCGCAGAAAAATACCAATTACTAAAAGAATAGTCAATATGAAATCAAAGATCTTATTTGCTTTTCTTACCATTTTACTAATGGTATCTATGGTAAGTTGTGAGAAGAAGGAACATACAGACCTATTTGACTATAGTGCCCCCGTGGATTTGTCGTATATCTTGGAAGCGTATGACTGGCAAAAGTCGTATGAGGGGGATGATATGTTCTCACAATTGTATGAGAAGATTCTTCCTGGAATGCCAGAAGATGAATCAATCTTGATTGAGGACACATCGTTTGTGTTACGGGTTCCGGAATATTCGAATTCTGAACAGCCGTTCCTCGCAAATGCGGAGGAATTCTATAACAGCTGTAGCTTGTCATGGAATATATACAGTAATTATGAGGTGTGGTATCGAGGGCATACTTCCGACGGATTGCTTTGTGAGGATAATGATGTGAAGCAGAGCATCAGAGA
>CAJOPT010000133.1 GCA_905236455.1 uncultured Prevotella sp.
ATATATATGAGAAAGACGTTTTCGAACGTCTGTCGTTGTGGTCAACGAACTTCGCAACCTCGAATCCCACAGCAGGCAGATGACAACGAGACGTCTACGTGGTACGTAATATACATTATTTATATATTCGTACTGGCGTGGGCTAACTGCGTTGTCTATCCTGTGTGGGAAAGGCAATGCGAAGGCCTGTTGACCCAGGATGGGCAGAGAACAGACACCTACGCCTTTTTTGTATATCAAGTCTTTCTTAAAAACAATCAAACAGCTATTTGATGAGCTGAGTTTGAGGTGTCTTTCAGCTTGGTGCGCGTACGTAAAAGGCGTGCTACATTAAGACAATTGTTATAACCTCTAACTATAATCATTATGTCACAGAACAAAACTGTTATTCAGGGCTTGGAGCCCGCCGACACCAATTTTGCCCCTATTGAAGGAGCCGGTTCTAACTTTTATTCTCGCGGTTCAAGATCAGCTGCTCGTGGAACAGTAGTGCCAGGAATGATGCTTGCATCTTTCTGGAGGTAGGGGTGGGTAAAGTGAGAGTCACTACATTTTGTAGAAAGACGTTTACTTCAAAAAAAGTACGGATCTCACGTTTTCTCTATGTCTTGTAGTTAGGTAACCTAAACTAGAACAATAATTTCTTGCTGGAGATTGCAAGATTATGGTAGGCCAAGTAGATATGGCGACTTTGAAGACATATACGGAAGACCTCCAGATCGCTAGGGCTCTCATCAATCGTGATGAGAGAGTAACACGTCGCTACTATTACGAACAGTGCTACCCCCTCTTCAAATCCATCTATAAAAATTATTATACCGATTGCCAGAGTTGCAAGGAGTTTATGGATGAAATCTATATTATCATTCTCGCTCCAAGCAAGACTACTGGTAAGTGTCAGATGGAAAACTACAGGGGAGAAAGCTCATTGGCAAGCTGGCTGAAGACGGTCTGTCTTTATTATTGCTACAATAAATATGAGTTGAAGCAGCGGATGCCTATTTATGAGCCATTGCCTCACTCTGATGAAAAAGAAAAAGATGAGAATGGCGATGTCTTAGGTGATAGAAGTAAGAAAGAAGAACTCTCTAATCCAATAGATTTCAGTTGCATGAATCGTGCGGATGTTGAAGCACTATTGAACATGATGCCTAATATAAGATACCGTAATATCATTCGGTTGCTGTATCTGGAACAGAAAAGTCATAAGGAAACTGCTGAAGCACTCGGTATGAGTATGGACAATTATTATAATAAACGCATATTGGCAGAGAAACAATACAAGCAAGTCTGCGGAAAGGAGGCGAGACATGGATAAACATTCATTACCCAGTATCGAAAAGTTTGCTGCTTTCCTTGACGGCAACTTGTCACAGAGTGAGATGCAGCAATTCTCCCAATTGGCAGAGCATGACAGCGTGTTGCACCAGCTGTTAAACGCTAGTGAAGTTGTTGATAACACCCTTGCTGGTTTTATTGACGCAGATATGCAATTGCCAGAAGAGATAGTGAACTCTTCATTTGATATTCCCACAATACCAACAGACGAGATGACTCATTATGCACCACTAATGCCAGATTTGGCGAATGAGTCGTTAATAATGGCGAATTGTTCGGATGATGATGTTTTATCGTGTTCTTCAGATTTGCAAAACATGCATTCTATAAATTCAGATGGTGAATTGGCGAATCAACTTACTGACCATGTTGAAATCACAGCAAATCCTGATATAGAATAATTTATATGGGCGACAATATAACTTTACAACGAAACGATTATATGGCCAACTGTGGCATGTTTTGGATAACTAATTCCATTATGTCAGCAGTTATGGGGATGAGTATGCGTTATGTTCAAGAGAAAGCTCATGAGCGAAATGAGGCATTTCAATTGGAGTTGCAACGTGCTAAGGAAATAACTCAGGTTAAAATGGAAGCAGAAAAAATTGCTTTTAAACGTCACATGATGAATATTTCCCGTAATTACCGATTCGTTCAAAATGCGACGGTTTTTGAGCAACAGTTGGATGCTATAGAATTACAAGCTTTTTTGAATGGCAACAAATATTGGCCACTTCACCCTTCTATCCCCCATACAATCATCACGGAATTAAAAAATGCGCAAAAGAGTTACGTTGAGCCTTCGCTGAATGTCATTCTTCTGCGTGCTCCGTTATTGCCGACCCGTCCAGGAGTTGTTGGGGAAATAGCAAACAGAGAAGACAAGGATATTTATGCAGACATAGAGGAGGCTATAGACACAGAGGATATACCGGTTCTTGGTGACTTACAACTATGGAAAGAGGCGTGCCAGACAACAGATTTCATTGGTGGTAATGCTAATATTATGAACATTCATTTTTTAATGAGCCCCGTTCCGACATTAGTTATATCTCCTCGCTATTATGAAGGTAAAATGTTTTTTAATGCTGCTGTTTGGGAGGCCCAAGCTGCAAGACCTTTAATCAGACAGTTATTCTCTTTGGACTACGAACTCTATATAGAAAAAGGAGATGAAGAAAAAAAGGTATTGTCCAATTTGCTTCGTACGGTATTCACAACTATTATCGCAACAACTCGCGATTCCTATATGTTGCTAACCAAGGGTGAAAAACCGACATTCAACCTTCTGCTTGATAAATGTCCCAAATTGAAAAACGGTGTGCTTCAAAATGAAGTGTTACATCAGTTCGTCAAACAAGAGTATTTGAATATGCTTGAAGCACTAGATATGGAAAAGACCCCCCGTTTATTAGACTTTTTCGACGATGCTGACATAAAGTATATGCGTAGTGTGATTAACGAAACTAAACTCTTATCCTAAATCTAAGAACATGGACCCGCTGACAATCATATTGACCAATGCAGCGATAACTGCTTATAATACATGGCAGAATAGTCGCAACAATAGCAAACTCCAAGCCAAACAGCAAGAGTTCGCAAAGGCTGTGGCGGCAAGAAATGATACGCTCATGTGGAATCTGCTTCGTGAAAGTCAAGAGATTTCCATGCAGATGGAAAGAGACTTGCACGATCAGCGTATTGAAGATTTAAAAAACGATTTCGATCAGCTCTTAGAGAAAACTGCCAAACAGGTTTCTATCAACACATGGCCGTTGAAAGTCTTGCCAATCGTGATGAAAAACCAGTCTCTCGGCAACATTATCGTTAAGAAGGATGAAAACATTGCGATGCATTGTATTCTCACTCCCAGCAATAGTGCAAGTTTCAACCAGATGATTCTGCCTGTTCTTGACCGTCAGCTGGAAGACTATTTCAATAGATATTGGAGCCCAATGTCTAACCATCCTGTTCTTTTCTATGGAGGCGCATGGAGTTCGAAGTGCTGTCCTACTGGAACGGAAATAAAACAACTCAAAAGTCATCTCCAGAATCTACCGACACTAATAGTCACTCCCTATTTTAAGGAAAACGAAAGTGGACTGGTATTTAAGCTGAACGGATGGGGCATGGGTTATGAGATTAAGGAAAATGAAATTATGCCCACCGGCTTTTCTTATAGGGGGGACACGTATAGTAAAGATTCTGATTTCGTGATGAATGATGAATTGAGAAATACGACAATAGAAGACTTCACTCCTTACCTGCAATGCCTGATTGCCTATTTTGCCGACCAGTATTTTTGGAATGGTTATGGTGTTACTCCACAGTTGCTTTTTCATTTGAAGTCCAAAGTGATTTCAACAGATGGTCAGCCATATTTGCTAAAAGAATATGAGTCAACTTATCACAACTTCATTGATAATTATCTTTCCAGCGAAGATAACGTTCTTTATCTGCCAGATAAATGCATAAGATTGTGCAGTGCAAGTGTTGCATTCCAAGATAAAGTTGCTCAGATTATTAGAAAGTACTGTTCAGCGTATGATAAGACTTTCTATAATAATCCTACGGACTTCGTCAAAAAGAACCACTTCCACAGAGAAGAGTTTGCTATCCTGGATGCGCTTATGCCATATGTAGACGACAAAGCTGTTATCAAACAGAAAAAGGAAGAGTTTTGGGAAAGATTCCATCGGATTGTTCCAAAGTTTGAATTTAAATCTGTCCCTGTTCTTACGTATAGTGA
>CAJOPT010000134.1 GCA_905236455.1 uncultured Prevotella sp.
AAATCAGAGTAATATGATGGCAACGGGTCAAGAGAGGAAAGGCTTAGGACACGACACAACGACGTGTGGTGACCCTAAGATTTGGTTCCCGATGAGAGTAACATACCAGCGAGAGATGAAGGTGAAAGCTGAGCTGGACCGACTGAAGATAGAAAGTTTTGTGCCAATGACGTATAAAATAGTAGATGCGGATACAGATAACCCTCATCACAAATTGGTGCCGGCTATTCGTAATTTGATTTTTGTGCGGTCCACACAGGAGAGGATCAGTCATCTGAAATCGTCGAATGAAGTTTTGGAACCGTTACGATATATGATTGACAATACTGCTCAACAACCACATACCATCATGACGGTGCCTGATGGGCAGATGGAGAATTTTATGCGTGTGGCCTCCAAGACAGACGACAGTGTGATGTTTCTGGACGATGAGAGTGTTATTGGGAAAGAGGGGAAGCGTGTGGAGATTATCGGCGGCGCTTTTGTAGGTGTCGCCGGAGTCATTCGCCGTGTAAAAAGATGCAAGAGAGTCGTGGTGGAGATAGAAGGCGTTGCGAGCGTAGCAATCGCATTTGTCCCAGCGGTGTGGTTGAGGGAGATAGAAAAGAGGACCAATGACTAAAGATTATGAGAAAAATAATACCAATAGTGTAGATTTTGCTTTCAAAAATGTGACAAATTCAAAAAATAATTGTATTTTTGCAGCAATTAAATTGGATGAATAATTATGGCAAGGCTTATTGTTAGAAATATCGGTCCGATCAAGGATCTAAAATTGGATCTGAAAAAGGTAAATGTGTTTATGGGGCCGCAGGGGTGTGGCAAGAGCACGTTGGCTAAGATTATCAGTTTCTGCTCGTGGCTGGAGAAGGATAGCGATGCTACCTTAAAAGCTGAAGCGAAGGGATTGGTGCCGCTGCTGACTAAATATCACCGCATGGAAGGTTATTTCCGTGAGGACTCAGAACTGGCATATATCGGGGACGATGTGGCTTTCTTCTACCACTTCCCAGAGCCATTGCCTCTGGAATGGAACTCTGATGAATATAATACTTCGCACTTTCATGAGGGTGAGATAATCTTCCACAGAGTGCAGCGGAGTGTAAATCCCAAGGTAATATATATTCCCGCTGAGCGTAACTTTGTGTCGGTGGTGCCTAATCTGCAGAAATATGCAGAGCAAGACGATTCGCTACAGAGTTTTGTGAACGACTGGTTTGCAGCCAAGCGTGCCTATACTGACCAGCAGCCGCTGAAGATAGAGATGCTGGGCATTGAGTATTATTATAGCAGTAAGACGGACAGTGATATTGTGGTGGTGGACGGGCAGAAGTTGAGGCTGAGTCAGGCGAGCAGTGGCTTCCAATCGGTGGTTCCATTGATGGCGCTGTTAAGTTACCTGTCGTCGGCCATCTATGAGGAGAACAAACCTTTCTCACCAGTTGAGAATGAGAAGATGAGAGAGATCCTGTCGAGTGTGTCGAATGATGATGCCGGGGAGATGGAACAGAAGTTGATAGACCGCATCAAGGGCTTCCTGCAAGGTAAGGTGTACTCGCACACGCAATTCGTCGTTGAGGAACCAGAACAGAACCTATTCCCGAACACGCAGTGTGACCTGATGTACCATCTGTTGAATTGCCTAAACCATGGTAAGGCGCATAGGGCTGTCATCACTACACATAGTCCATATATACTGTATGCGCTGAACAACTGCCTGCTAGCGAATATTGTCAAGGGTGATATACCTGACGGGGGTGAACTGCCTGCGGCATGTGCCAAGGTGGAGATTGCTCCAAAAGATGTAGCAGTATGGGAGATTGAAGACGGCAGACTGAAGATATACGGCGAGGGAAAAGAGGACGGAACTATCCAGGATAAGGACGGACTGATCCGTCAGAACTATTTCAACAATGTGATGAAAGCTGTGATGAGAGACTTCAGTAATCTTTTGGTATTCAAAGAATAGGATGAGGAGATGATACTGGAGATATTTGACCAAAGGACTCGATATGAGTCAGAGGTATATATTGGTGATTGTACGGAATACGTGAAGACACATCCGGATTGCGGCTACGACGGTGTGTTAATGTCGAATATGCCTATTGCCTTTATATCCAGTCTTCACATATATAACCCTGTGCATATACCTATGTTGGGCGTGAACTTCGAGGAGAACATTGAAGTGTTCAGAAAGGAAAATCGGACATTTTTGTCAAACTGCGAATGTATGCTGGTTTCGGACAAGGCGAGTAAGAAAGGTTGGTTGCTTTTGGTAGAGCTGAAATACTGTGGCGGTTCGCAGTTAGCTGTGCAACGTAATCTGGAAAAGGCTTTTAGCCAGTTGGAATCTACATACTTGCATCTACGGGATGTTAAGCATGTTTTCAGGCAAGGTGAATTCAGGTGTGCATGGGTGGTGTCACTGCCAGAGCATAATGACCTTATACCTTTCAGTTCGTTCTTGTCAGAACCTGAAGTGTTGCTGAATTATAAGGATAGGTATGGCGTAGATGTGTTCACGGACAACAACCTAAAAGTCGTTTCTCATGAGTATGTAGTTGCGATGGAAGGGTAAGAAGGGAAGAAGACTCATGCACCTGTACAGAAAATACTGATGAAACAAGGACTTTTTTTAGAAAAGAATGGATATGGTGAACCGATTTTTGATATCATTACTCATGCAATGGTGAGTGAAGACCTGGAAGACGGAGTACATTATTGGCGATATGTCTGACGGATTTAATGATTTTAGATCTAGTTATTATGGTATACTTCGTGTTGATGGACAAGATTCTTATCGATGTAGATTAGAGAGATATACTGGTAGATATTGTGGAAAACCTATCCATCTTTACAAACTTCATGGCAGTCTGAATTATGCGATGATGCATAGAGAAACAAGAAATGGTTTGGTCGACGATAACGAAGTGAAGTTCAAATATGGTATGAGCTTAATGGATTTGGAAAGAGAACGTTCGAGGAAAAACGGATATGATAATGATTTTTGTTCATATAATGCTGATTTCTTAACAGGTGCCACCACTAAAATATCATATTACCGCTCACGCTTTTACAGAAAGATGTTCCAGAAGTTTAAGAATAACTTGATTCGTGCGAATAAGTTGATTGTGATAGGTTATGGTGGTAAGGATGGGGGATAAATGATTATTTGTTGAGTTATTTCGATTACAATAGAAAGCCATGCTATTTTATAGATCCTGGTATAAGTAACAATACCCAACTAGCGGCACTAGCGGATAAGATGCAAGGTGTTAAAATTGAAAAAAGTATTAGTGACTTTGATTTCTATGGTATACACATTTGAGAGAACCCTTTTATAGTATTATGACAGAAGAGGTCGAAAAGAAGCATGATTTTAAGGTTACTGAGTTGAGTGACGCGAATTTTCTATCATATCTGTATGCTGAGAGGGATAGGGAGGAGAGCCTGAATTCTTATCAGGGTTGGAATTCGTGGGCTGTCGTTGGTGCGTTGATTACCGTTGCTTGCGCTGCATATGGAATAATAAGTAAACACATAACGGATTTAGATAGGCTAAGGACACTCTATTTGGTAAGCAAGTATTTGGGTACCATATTTGGTTTTTGGTATGCCGGCTTGTTCTATATGTCGTTTCTGGAACGTAAACGAGCCACGGACTATAAAAGAATAAAGCGTCTCAAAGATGTTGCACCTATACCTTATCTTATCGTCGTCACAGTTTGTTCAGTCGGTATAGCATTGAACTTTCTTATTATACCATGTGATAATCGCTGGAACGGGGTTACTATATCGTGGATAGTATTGGCTGTTTGTTATCTGTTGATTAGCTTTAATGTATATGTTAATCGGAATACCATTGTGTGGGCTGTTAAAGATGACGTATGGTTTTCAAGAACAGGACAGATGTTCGTGGCTGGGATGTCTGTTTACGTAATGTTCTGGATGATATGGAAATGGTCATTAGAGAATATCTCAGGTCCGCTTGTTGGTACACCTGAATTTGAACTGGCCGTATGCATTACCGCTTTTGTGATGCTTGTATATTTGTATCTGAAAATCAAATTGAAAAACAGGAAATCATCGGAAATAGACGTGTTGATTGATGAGTATCTCTATAAAGGCAAATCAAAGGAGGAAGTATATGGGCAACTCCGCATTAATTTGTTAGGACGTGATATGTTGGAAACCTGTTCCAAAGAATTTCTGGCATTAAAAAGGTATTATGATGACTTTGACTTCCAAAAGAAGAAATTGGAGGATCTTAAGGTGACGTTATCGAACGGAACTGTTGAAGCCAGTAGTTTAGAAGGGCTATTTGATTCACTGAGAGAGTCATTGGAATACTCTGGTGAGTGGGTAAAAAGACTAGATGCGTTGCACGATAGATTGGAAGAGATTGCTAAAAATGTTCCTGAGTTAAAAGAAGAAAAGGTGTTTGTGAATATGCATGGTATTGTTGGCATGATGTTGAGTAAAACAGGCGTGATAAACGATGAGATAAAGATGGTGACGGATGAAATGGAGAAGTTTATAGAGGAGCATGTTTGCTTGGATTGTGGTTGTTGTAAAAGGAAGCCGATGTAAGGAAGAATAGGTATGGTAGAGCATATAATAGCATCATTGGAGAATTATTTAGGGTTTTTGGATATTTACTCTGAAGTGGATTTCTTTAGGGGATTGTCAAGGGAAGATTATCCTTTAATTCCATCTATCGGCCGTTACTATACGGAGGGAGAGGAGGGCGTGTTGCTACAGTTTGAAAAGAAACTGTTCGATGATTTTAAAAGAAAGTATGCTTTGTTTACCGATGTGAGGCCCAAGAATGACAAAGAACTATTATTCTTGGCTCAACACTATGGATTGCCAACAAGATTGTTGGATTGGACTTATAATCCATTGATTGCCTTGTATTTTGCATGCAACTCAAATTTTAATCAACCGGGAGTGGTATTTCATTGTTTGCCATTTAGATATCACTTGTTTGATGAGAACAAGGATGATATTCTGACATTTCCACACCTTTCAATTTTAGTTCCAAATATTACTGACGTGAGGTATAAGAATCAGAACGGGTTGTTTACATTGTATTCGAGACCATGGGAGGATCAAATGTCAGAGTATGTGATGACTAAATTTATTATACCAGCAGGAGAGAAGGTTAAAATCTTGAATAAGCTGGAGAAAATAGGAATGACAAGATCGTATATCATTCCATCGCTGGATAGTTTGAGTCAGGAGATCGTGCAGATTCACCATAAGAGGTTTGTGGGGAGGGTGAAGTGAAGGCGTTGAAACATTATTTTGAAAATAAGAAGAAAAGACATAGGAAGAAAAGTGATTATAAAGCACAATGAAATAATGGAGTTATATCATTACCCTCTTCTGCTTTGAGATGATAATGATTCTCTGAATTTTGGTAAGAATTATCGTTTACGTAAGCTGCTGATTGATAGCAGCTTGCGTTTTTAGGATTTGTCGGGGATGGGCTTTTTCGGGGATTGTGTTGAAAAAAGCCGTACTTTTGCAACCGCAATCGAGAGACAGAAGGCAGTGCGCAGGCTGGATGTCCATGGGTGCAGAGACAAATCAAACATCATTTATTAAAGAAATCTATTATGATTGAACTTTATCTTTCCCAAAACAACAACAGCAAGAACGAAGCGTACGGCAAGTACTACCCTCGCGTATCGTACAAACAGACGATGAACATCCACGATATGGCAGTCCACATGGCCGAGCACAACACTCCATTTTCTGGAGGAACCATTGAGGGTATCCTGAGGGATTTCGTGAAGTGCGTGCGTGAACAGACCCTGAACGGTAACACCGTGAAGGTGGACAACCTTGCCATCTTTAAGGTGAGCGTGATGGGCAACGGATGTAAGGAACTCTATGATCCTGCTACCGACAAAACCATCTCTGCCAGTATCGGC
>CAJOPT010000135.1 GCA_905236455.1 uncultured Prevotella sp.
AGACAGCAATAGCAGAGAAGACTTTTTTAGAAAAGGCTTTCTTGCTTCACGAACTTTTCTCAGTAAATAATAAGGTAGAAGCCCGTCATCGCTCTCGCCATATTTATGATCTCCACATGATGATGCAGCAGGGTGTTGCCGAAAAAGCCATCCCCAACGATGAACTTTGGCAAACCATTCATCATCATCGCTCAACACTAACCTGTATGCAAGGTGTTGATTATTCGATAGATATTCGTAAGAACATACAACTTATTCCCCCTAAGGGATCTTTATCAAATTGGAAAAAGGACTATGAAGATATGTCTTCAGTGATGATTTATGGCGAAAAGCCCATTTTCGCTGAACTTATATATAGTATGAATTGGCTAGAGTTAATGTTTAGAAAGGCATAAATATGGAGTTCGTGACTGTCAAAATTGGTTCCAAGCAGAACGGAACCATTAGTGAGGCAGAAATGCTTGCAGCAATCAGAAATCAGTTGTACCTTTGTAGCGCATTTAAGGTATGAAAACGGAATGAACAATATGCTTTTTACCTAAAACAGAACAAATGAAATACGTAAGAACGCTAACAGTATTAACCGATGCGGAGATTCACCAGCATGAAGTACCGCTATTCCGAGGGGCAGTGATTAACAGTCTTGGAGAACATCCTAACCTGTATTATCACAATCATCTGGATGACGATAAGTTCAGATACGCCTATCCGCTAATTCAATATAAGCGATTAGGTGGTAAGGCTGCAATAGTCTGCGTTGAAGATGGTGTAGATATAATCGGGCAGTTTTTGACTGAGGCTAATGGCACACTGAACATTGGCAATCGTCAGATAGCATGTAATACAGGCAAGATACTGCCTGCCAGGATTCTGGTTCAGACTTGGGAAAATCTGTTCTGTTACCATATAAGCAGGTGGCTACCCCTCAACTCAAAGAACTATCAGCGGTATCAGGAAATTGAAGGTGTTGTGGAACAAGTCACATTTCTCGAGAATATTCTGAAAGCCAACTTGCTCTCAATGCTGAAGGGACTGGGCATCCACTTGGAAAAAGAACTGATTCTGAAAATCACAGAAATCAGCAACTCCTACCTATTCCATAATAAAGGTGTAAAGATGATGGCCTTTAATGCTGACTTCAAATGTAACCTGTCTGTTCCTAATAATATTGGAATCGGCAAGAATGCCAGCATTGGCTGTGGAATAGTACACCAAGTGCATAAAGACAATAACAATAATTCAAATCAGTAACCACGGATGGAACAAAGTCAAGTATTCAAACAACTTTTTGTGGGAGGGGACTTGTCTGGTATTCAGAAGTTCCTTTATAACATCTCGTCAAAGAAGGCTGCTGTCAGTCTGAAAGGTCGCTCATACTATCTCCGTCAGTTGATGGAGAATATCTGCATGGACATCAAGCAGGCCGCTGAAGCCAACGGAGCCAAAACTGTAGAGATTATCTACAACTCTGGTGGTAAATTCTATCTTTTGACGGATAATACTCCCCAAATTGTGCAAGCTGTTGAGACGTGTGCCAAACAAGCGAAACAAAAGCTTTGGGTTGAACACAAGGGACAGCTTGGAGTGAACATCAGCCATGTGGCTTTCAATGAGAATCCTAATGGCACAGTAGATTGTCAGGATGCTATTGGACAAAAGCCTGGTTATCTCTGGAAAATGGCAAATGCAGAATTCGCCCATCAGAAAAGTCAAAAGTTTAAGGACATCCTGACTGACAGTTATCAGGAGTTCTTTGAACCCATTCCAGTTGGAGGGAAGCCTAAGGTATGTGCAGTAACCGGTATTGAGTCACCAGATTGTGTCAAAATGCCTTTAGAGGGTAACGATGGGGAAATGTACGTGTTACCTTCCGTTCGGCAACAGATTCAATTAGGTGAAGAACTTCGTATGCAAGAGGGTTTTAAAACCTTTGAGGAATATGCTGGAGATACTTATCTGGGCATTCTTCGTATGGACATTGATGGATTGGGCAAACGCTTCATCATAGGTTTCAACAGCATCAGTCAGTATAAGGTATTTTCAAAACGGTTGGTGGATTTCTTCGAAGAGGAAACTAGGAAGATTCAGCAAGAGCCATCCTTCAAGCCTTATCTAAATATTATCTATGCCGGTGGCGACGATCTGTTTGTGGTAGGACGCTGGAATAAAGTGATAGATTTTGCAGAGAGAGTCCATCATGAGACAGAGAATCGTTTCGGAAGCGAGGGCATCAGTATCTCTGGCGGCATCGCTGTAGTACAGCCAAAGTTCCCCATTTCAAAGGCTGCCGAATTGGCTGGCAATGCAGAGGATGCTGCCAAGCAGTTCCGTAATGGCGAGAAAAATGCTTTTTGTATGCTGGGTAAGACTGTCTCTTGGAATAAAGAGTTTGATTATGTAAAGAGTTTCAAGCAACAGTTTGTCACCCTTATAAAACAGTATGACCTCAGTAAAGGCATCCTGCATAAGTTGATGCTCTATTCCTCGATAGCCGATCGTAACGAGATCCGTCGCAAAGAAGGAAAAACTGAAGATTTCAGTTACATCTGGCACATTAGCTACTACCTGACTCGCTACATGAAACGCTATGAGTCGAACCGTGCCGTCTGTGATTTCTGTCGTTTGCTGAGAGATAAAGAAATCAATTACCGCAAAGGACGTAACCTTGAGTTGATTGCATTGGCTGCCAGATGGGCAGAACTGGAATTAAAAGACCAAATTAATAACTAAAAATATTGAAAGTATGAGTTGGAACAAGAATGACTTAATTCCTAAAGAGGAAATTCAAAACAAAGTAACTGACGTGACCGTTCAGTTTGCAGAAAGATTTGGCAAGTACCTTGCAGAAGAAGAATATGACTCGGAAGCGCTTACTACAAGTCAATTGCGCAAGTTCTTTGGTGAAGTTAAACGTCAGCAGATGCTTGGTTATAGTGAGACTGAGTTTACAATGCTTAAACCAAAACTGGCATATGCAGTTGGACGTGCCAAGCAAAACGGGAAAAAGAACAAGGCGCAGAAGATAGAAGACTTTTTTATTGTAATAAAAGATGCCATAGATAAAGTCTTGAAAAGTTCAGACAGAGCCAAGGCATTCAAGAATTTTATTACGGTCTTTGAGGCTATTGTGGCCTATCACAAAGCAGCTGAAAAGAAATAATAAACCCTAAAAAACAGAGTAAGACAATGAAACAGTTAGTTAAGAAAATCAAGATAAACACCTCCATCACACTGATTACTGGTCTTCACATCGGAGGTAATAGTGAAAATGTTGAGATTGGCGGCATTGACAATCCGGTAGTCAAATTAGCTTCAAAGGGCGATATCCCTTATATTCCTGGAAGCTCCTTAAAGGGCAAGATGCGTTGCTTGTTGGAACAGGCTGCTGGCGCACCTAAGGTCGGACTTGATTCGAAGATTAATAATCTGTTCGGTATCACAGAAAGTAAGACTAACAATACCAGTAATCAGCCCTCGAAGATCATTGTCAGGGATGCTATGTTGAGTGATGACTCCAAAAAAATGCTATTGGATTGCGACAATTTGGACATGCCTTATACGGAAAACAAGTTTGAGAATGTTATTGACCGTGTAAAAGGTATTGCTCAGCATCCTCGTCAGACCGAGCGCGTACCTGCCGGTGCCGAGTTCAATGCAGAGTTTATTATCAATGTGTGGGACGATGATGACGAGCAGGAACTGATGAGCCTGTTTGAGAAGGGTATCCGTCTGCTTGAGAACGACTATCTTGGTGGCAGCGGCTCTCGCGGCTATGGTCAGATTAAGTTCGGAGAGATGAAAAGAACTGAACTCTCTGATGCGAATAACTGGACAGCATAAAATAGGCGACTATGGCAACACTCAAAATCTATAAGTTGCACTTCACGGCTCCCCTCCACATCAGCGACCAGCATGATGACTTGGACAACAGTCAGAAGATTATTCAGTCTGACACGCTTTATGCGGCCCTCATGTCATGCCTGGCTAAGCAGGGAGAGAGCCTTCCTGATGATGGAGACCTTGGATTTACGGTGAGTAGTCTGTTCCCATATTTTCAGAAAGATAAGGACAGTACTCCCGTGTACTTTCTTCCAATCCCAATGCAAACCAGACAGGCAGAACTTGCTGATGTCTCTATGGCTAAAAAAGTGAAGAAGGTACAATGGGTAGATAGTGTTATCTACTCCTCAATATTGTCTGGTGAATCTCTGTTTGACAGAACAGACAAGTATGTTTCGAATATCCAGGAAAGTTATCTGACAACATTTGAATTGCCAGAAGACATCAATGGCAGTAAGGAGTTTGTCATGTCTGAAGTGTCACAACGTGTAACTCTGAAAAGCCGTACTGGCGAAGAAGATGCCAAACCTTTTTATGTTGACAAGATTCTTTTCCGTCATCATGCTGGACTCTATTTCATTGCCGAAGGAGATACTGCGCTATTAGAGAAAGCACTGCAACTGCTTTCAATGGAGGGTATCGGAACCGACAGGAATGTAGGATATGGTTTCTTCGAATACACAGCAGATACTCTTTCGATAGACTTGCCTGATAGTGCCAATCATCAATTGTCGCTTTCTCTTTTCATCCCAGAGTCAGAAGAGCAGTTGGCGACACTGATGAATTCAGAACAAGTTGCTTACGACTTCATGCGACGAGGTGGTTGGATTACCACTTATCCCTATATGACGCTGCGTAAGAATGCCATCTATGGCTTCCTGCCTGGATCTGTATTCCGTAAGGACGAAGATCAGGCAACTACCATTGTCGGCAAGATTGTTGACTTGAAGCCAGAGACGGTTGATGTAGAGATTGCACACCATGTTTGGCGAAATGGGAGAGCCATTATGTTACCGATAAAATAGAAGTGATATGGAAGACAGAAAATATCCCATTGAGTTAGAAGTTATTACGCCTCTCTCCGTTGGTGCCGGCAACGACAACGAATGGGTGAAAGGTCTCGACTTCATACAGAAAGACGGTAAGGTCTACGTCATCGATATGCAGAAAGCGGCGGCGGCAGGGGTAGATGTGGAAGCACTTACAGCTCTGTTCCTGAAATCTGATGATAGAGGTATTAGCCAGTTGTTGGGTGGCAAGATAGAAGAGTTGTCACGTTACATCTTCGACTTGCCTACAAGAACTGACAATAACATCAAAACCTTTTTGCGCACCCAGTTCTACGACAAGCCATTAGTGGCGGGCAGTTCTATAAAAGGCTCCATCCGCTCGACCTTGTTCCATTATCTGCGAATCAGCGAGCAGAAGAACGAAGAGGTGTTTGGCACGATGAAGGACGGCACAGACTTTATGCGCTTCATACGCGTTGGTGACGTGGAGATGCCATCGACTGTGCTTGTCAATACCAAGATCTTCAATCTAAGAGGCCATGGGTCAGAATGGCAAGGAGGATGGAAACATAGAGGTACTGACAGAGAAGGGAATTCTCATACCGATGACCATTATAATCCTGTTGGCTTTAACACACTCTATGAGTGCGTTGTCTCAGGTCGGAAAGGGCTTGGCAATATTTCTTTGGCTACTAACGCATTCTCTTTACTTGAGAAATTCGGAAAAGAAAAGACTCCCTATGCTAATAAGAAGCAAGCACTGCTTAACGAGCCTATTAGCCATCTTTTCCAGATTATTAACGATGTGACCAGAGAATACCTTGAGAAAGAGCGTGCCTTTTTCGAGAAGTACAGTGCAGAACGTTCCGACGAAGTGCTGGACAATATAGATTTGCTGTTGGCGATGATCCCTACGGATGGCTCCTGCTGTCTGCTGAAGATGTCGGCAGGCGTGGGCTTCCATTCCATCACAGGTGATTGGCAATATCCCGACTATGATAAGACGAAAGTTTGGACAGATGGACGGCATTCAGGAAAGAAAAAATATAAATCGAGAAAGATTGCAGAGTACAACCATCGCCTGCAACTGATGGGATTTGTACGACTACGTGCTTTGAGGAAGGAAGAGGCGACAGAAAGAGAGTTAGTTCTTCAGAAACAGCACCATAATCAGCAAGAGCAGATGTTGGATATCGTTAATCGTCGTGAGGCTGAACTGCAACGAAAGATTGCTACCGAGCAAGCACGTAGGCAAGCTGCAGAAATTGAAAAGCAGAAGTTTGAGGAATACAACCGACTCATTCTTCAAGCTAAGCAGGATAAAGACTCTGAGCGATGGGATGAGGCTATTGCAAGCTTGGAGAAAGCCGAAGCGTTGTGTCCTGAAAAGAGCGAAGTGGCTCAGTTGAAGGCTGAATGTCTGAAAGCAAAATCCGTTGCCGAATACAATCTGCAGGCACAGAAAGCTACGCAGCAGAGATTCGGTCAGCCTCTGTCTGAGGTTATTAAGGGCAAGACCTCCGCCGGTAATTTGGTTGGAACTACTGTGAAGTGGCTGAAAGTTGAAGGCCACTCGTACGGGGCATCAGAGCAAGCTGCTTTCATCAATGAAGCTCAACAGTTGAATGCAGGAGAGAAGAAAAGACTGAAGAGTAAGCTCTCTGACCTGGAAAAGATTGTTGGCAAAGAGAACACAGAACGAATACGAACAGAATTAGGTATCTCATAATTATGGCAAGAAAAATATTTATTTCCGTTCTTGGAACTGGATTTTATGAACCCTGCAAATACACCAAGGGAAGTTTCGTCTCTTCGAATACCAGGTTTATCCAGCAGGCAACGTTAGAGTATCTAAAGGTTAATAATAACTGGACAACGAGAAATGCAGATGATGAAGTCATTGACCGTATTATCATCTTGCTCACAAATGGTGCAAAAGGTGTTAACTGGGATAAGAGCATCTCTAAAAGGCTGAACCACAAGACAGGACAAGAGGAAGACTATGTGGGATTAGAACAGGTTCTGTTGGATATGAATCTTCCTTGTCCAGTTGAAGCCATCGACATTCCAGATGGAAAGAACGAGGAGGAGATGTGGGCTATATTCAATGCTGTTTATGAGACACTACGTCCCAACGACGAATTGTATTTCGACCTCACTCACAGCTACCGCTATTTGCCTATGTTGGTATTGGTGCTGAGCAACTATGCCAAGTTCCTTAAAGGAGTAAAAGTAAAGCATATTTCCTATGGCAACTATGAAGCCCGAGATATTGCATCCAATAAGGCTCCCCTGATGGACATTCTCCCACTGACTATGTTGCAGGACTGGACCTTTGCCGCAGGCGATTTGATTCGGAATGGTAATATTGAAAAGTTGCAGGAGTTGAAAGAGGATAATGCACTCATACCAATGTTACGAGAAAAAAGTAAGAAAAACATAGACAAAAGATTGGCAGAAGAACATCTTGACAACTATATAAAGTCGCTAAAAGATTTTCTGGATGACATGAAACTATGTTTAGGCCCTAACATCCTAAGCGGTGTTACGATTACTCGCGTCACAGATTGTTATGAGCAGGTGTCTGATGAGTTTGAGCAGGTTATTGCTCCCATACCTCCAATAATCGATAAGATTCAGGGTTCGCTGCTGCGTTTTGAATCAACCGATACGATGCATCCTGAAAGCATTCAGAACGGATATGAGGCAGCAAAATGGTGTTACGACCATCAACTTTACCAGCAGGCCGCTACTATACTTGATGAGAACATAACGACCGATTTTTGTCTACGCCTTGGCGCTGACGAGCGTGATTTTGAACAGCGTAAGGCATCTAATGCATTGTTGCGTTGGGGAAAATATCAAGAGAGGGACTGGGAAAAGTGTTCGGAAGGAATTAACGAGAGGGCTCAGAATTCAGTATCCAGTTTTATAGTTCAAGAATTTATCAAACTGATGCGATGGGATGTCGTATGGCTTCACAATGAGTGTAGGAACAAATATAATCACGCTTCTATGAATCAAGAAACAGAAGGGATGCTTACCCCAGCAGACATCGAAAAACTTGGCAGGATTATTCTGAAAATTCTTGCACGTACCAGATAGATAGCACCATGTTAGTCAATTTCAGCAATCATCCATCCCGCTATTGGGGCAGCAGGCAGCGAGAGACATCCCGTTGTTATGGGGACATTATTGATCTTCCTTTTCCTGCCGTTGCTCCAAATTGTGGCTATGAACAATTACAAGCACTTGCTCAAGAGTGGGTGCAAAAGATTTTGGAATTGGGTGATGCGCATGATTTGACTGTCCACATCATGGGAGAAATGACGTTTACTTTCATGGTTATCACTAAACTTAAAGAGATGGGGATTAAGTGCATAGCATCAACCACAGAACGGAAGACAACCTATAACGCCGATGGGACAAAAGTGTCTGAATTCCAGTTTGTAAAGTTTCGAGAGTATTGAATAACCCATAATATTCTGTGCCTATGGAGTTGATACTGAACACATTTGGCGTTTCGCTGAACCGCGACAACGAGACCTTTGTCATCACCAAGAAAGGTGAGCGACACCGTATTCCCGTGGATGATGTCAAGTCCATACAAATCAGTCGCGGTGCGCAGATAACGAGCGATGCTGTAATGTTGGCTATAGAACACGAGATTGACGTGATATTTATGGATAAAGGTGGTCATCCAATAGGAAGAATTTGGAGTCCTCGTTATGGTTCTATATCTACTATACGCAAAGGGCAGCTCAACTTTGTGCATTCACATGCTGCTCTTGAGTGGATGAAAGATGTTATTATGCAGAAGATGGAGAACCAGCAGGCTCTTATGCTGCTACTTCAGCCTCGTGACTCAGCGAATGAGAGAGATCAGAAGAGGAACATAGACCGCATTGAAGCCTATCGCGTTAAGATCAGCAAACTTGAAGGTGATACGGTGAGTGACGTGGCACCGACACTCCGAGGCTGGGAAGGGCAGGCATCGCGCATTTACTTCAGTACCATCGTCAAGTATATACCTGAAGAATTCCAGTTTGAGCAACGCAGCCAGCACCCTGCTATGGATGTAGCAAATGCTTTCCTGAACTATGGCTATGGCATCTTATATGGCAAGATAGAAGGGGCATTGATAAAGGCGGGTATTGATCCTTACATTGGCATTCTCCATCGTGATGATTATAACCGTCCGGTCTTGGTCTACGATGTTATTGAACTTTATCGGATATGGGTCGATTACGTTGTTTTCACATTGTTGACCCAGAACGGCATCACAGAAGAATGTTACTCTATTCGTGAGGACGGCTCGTATTGGCTGGAACCTCTAGGACGGCGGATACTCATACAGTCGTTTAACGATTATCTTGACGAGACAATTTCGAAAGGCGGAGTTGTCAGGTCAAGACTTACTCACCTGAACTTATATGTACAGAATTTTGCCCAGAAACTTAAAAGGTATGAAAAATGATTATGTTTGGTACTAATATCCAGTCGGCTGATGACCCGCTGAAAAAAAATGAGATATCTGAACTATATAATCGTATAGTCCATCCTGAATCCTATGTGGAGGCGAAGATCAGACAACTTCGTGTTGCCTATCAGATATCCCCTAAACAGTATAATGAACAAAAGCGAACGCTTCCATACATTGTTTGCGGCATTTTCAATCCTCCTTATCGGAAAACGGAAAACTTTGGCTATATGGAGTGCTTTGTTGTTGACATTGATCACCTAAGCGAGAAGGG
The DNA here is from genome assembly GCA_905236455.1 of uncultured Prevotella sp. Lineage (GTDB taxonomy): Bacteria > Bacteroidota > Bacteroidia > Bacteroidales > Bacteroidaceae > Prevotella. Next base: position 9,605 of record CAJOPT010000135.1, read on the forward strand.
CTTAACCGTCGAGACGGTGAAGGCTCGTATTCGTGATGATCAGAGAATCCTTCTTTCCTTTACTTCACCCAGTGAGGATGGTGTCAAGGTAATGTTCCGACTACGTGAGCGTTGCTATGATCCGGGGCTGTACTCTCTATTCTACAAGGGATTCTTACATAGGTTTTCCGAACAATATCAGTTGGAACAAGTGGCAGACAAACGAACTTCTGATGTGACAAGGGCATGCTTTTTAAGTTTCGACAGCGAAGCCTATTTTAATAATGACTGCGAGTCGGTAGATATTGGGCTATATGTGCAACAATCTGATCCGTTGGCGATGTTCGACTTGATGGCAAAACAAAAGAGGGAAGAGAAGAAATTTCCGACAGGTGATACTATACACTTACCATCTGACCCTGACAAGGAGATCATGGACAAAATCAAACAATGCCTTCACCCGAACTCAAAGACCATTAGGAAAAAGCCAGACGCATTTGTGCCAGAACAGTTGAATATGATTATCGATGATCTCGTGACTTATATTCAAGATACCGGTCTCATTGTTACGGAGATTATCGATATCCAGTATGGTAAGAAACTAAGAATCAGCATGGGAATTAAACTAGCAGAAATTAACGTCTTCTTTGGCAAGAGGGGGTTCTCTGTGGTGAAATCGCCAAGAAGTGGCACGAATGGCGAACTTAATGATGTGACAGCCCAATTGATACAGTCATTTATTTATCAAATATACTAATGGAGAAGAAAACGGCATCGCACTATCTTGAAGTACTGAGAAAACTGAAAAACTCTGGTCTTGAAGGTTCGCCTATAATCAATCGGCTGGCGGTGAGAGCCGATTCCCTACCTACACTCCAGCAGCGTATCGATGCTATTTTGAGGTTTATTCATCAAACAAAAAAACAAGGGGGGAAAATGCTATTCTTTATCATGTACGATATTGAGAGTAATAAGGTGAGATATAATATCGTGAAGTATCTGGAACGCATGGGGTGCTATCGCATTCAAAAGTCCATATTTCTTGCCAATCTCAGCATGGAAAAGTATGAACAGATAAAAAGCGACATGGTAGAAGTGCAATCTCTTTATGACAACCATGACAGCATTATTGTGTGCCCTGTTTCTTCGGATATACTTAGGAGTATGAAAGTCATAGGGCAAAACATTAATCTTGATGTTATAACCCAAAGTAAAAACACGTTATTCTTTTAGATAAGTTTAACGAAATCGTTCTTTGATATATTGATTTTTATTTGTACTTTTGCGGCTTCTTAGAAAGAGGTCTTTTTTATTTAAAATTTGCTAAGTTTAAAAGTTGGTAAATTCTATTTTGTTGATAATCATGTGTTTACATTTTATAGGCTCAATGAATATCTTCCATTACAATAAGGATTAAGACTACCGTCTATTGCGTCGTGTGTTAACTTGTTGTGCCTCAATGAATATCTTCCATTACAATAAGGATTAAGACTTTTTAACCACCATTGAATTTGTTTTTTTCATTTTACTCAATGAATATCTTCCATTACAATAAGGATTAAGACGCATCGAATTTTTCAGCTTCGTGGATTGTCTTCATCGCTCAATGAATATCTTCCATTACAATAAGGATTAAGACACCATTTGACGCACCTCGTTTGTTGTGAACTTAACCTCTCAATGAATATCTTCCATTACAATAAGGATTAAGACGTTTTTTCGCCTCTTCTTCAGAAGATTTTAAGACAACTCAATGAATATCTTCCATTACAATAAGGATTAAGACAGTGTAAGTGCAGCACCAGTCAGAAGAAGACCAACTCAATGAATATCTTCCATTACAATAAGGATTAAGACATTTCGTCGGTGTCTTCAATGTTGCCGAAGCGAGCCTCAATGAATATCTTCCATTACAATAAGGATTAAGACTCTCGCCCGATTTTTTCTTCAATGAATTTCATGAGTTCTCAATGAATATCTTCCATTACAATAAGGATTAAGACCCTAGTTCATATCTAGGACCAATTGTTTTTTTCATTTTCTCAATGAATATCTTCCATTACAATAAGGATTAAGACCTTCTTTTTTTCGATTAATTGCTTTGAGTTCAGCAACTCAATGAATATCTTCCATTACAATAAGGATTTATGAATGCGAACGGTTCCAAGTAGAACGGAACCGTTCGCAAGGCTTGTTTTCTTGCAGACATCGTAAAGTTGCCGTAATTTTGCAGCGTCAATCTCTGAAACCACCCCAGAGTTGACGCTGCAAAACGTTAGTGGTGGGAAC
>CAJOPT010000136.1 GCA_905236455.1 uncultured Prevotella sp.
GCGGAAGTTGATGTTGTGCTCATCATCACTCTCGAAGTGTATCACGTCGACCATATCGCCGAAGACCTTCTTCATCTGTGCGAAGCTAACGCTGAACGGGAAGACGACGCCAGCCCATTTGCCGTTAGTGAACTTACGCTGGTAGGTGATGTTGCAGATTTCGTCTGCATTTACACTTCCACTGCTCTTGATGTCACTAATGATATCAGAAGTGTTGTCAGCCACGGTTGCGGTCTTGGCCACGGTCTCTACAGGTGCAGTGAACTGGAATCCGCGGATGCCGAGTTTTGTGCGGTAGCCGAAGAAGTAGTAGCTCTTGCCACCCTTAACGCTGAAGGTGTACTTGACGAAGCCGCCTGAAGGCATCACATAGCCGTGACCATCAATACCTGTATAGCCCTTCACTGTAGCGTCAGTGAGTTCAAATGGTGTAATAGCCTCACCGGTAGAGATGTTGGCTGTGGTAAGATGATTCTTATACATATTATATATGTTCTCCGATTGTTGTGGTGTGTAGAACTTGTTAGTCTCACCGTTCTGTGAGCCACCCTTTGCAATCCAGTTGCCATAGATGCCTGTAGAAACCTCAGTCTCGCTGACATCAAGGTCATCCCAGTTGCTACTCAGGCGTGCTGCCGACTGAATGCTTGTAGCAGGCAGGGAAGCACCACGCTCGTCGAACATATATACAGGGCGCAGACGGATGAAGCCCGGACAGAACTTAGCGTCGCTGTTATAGTGGAGACCACCTTGCTGTAGCAGCCAGATGGAGAGTGTACCGTCACGTTCCGGCTCGAATCGTACGATGTCGCCTTGTGCCGGCAACTTGAAGGTGTTCTCATGAACAGTAGAGCCGTTATTGATTACCTCGTTGCCAAGCTCATCGGCGGCATCGCTGCTGTTACGGATGCTGTACTCGCCCACACCGTCGAGTGGTGTGCCCTGAGTCTTCTCACCGATGGTGGTGTTACTCCATCCTGTAGCGTTCATACCACCGAAGGTGGCAGTCATATACTTCACAGCCTTTGTGCTGCTGTTACCAGATTTACTTTCCTTGTTTGCGATAGACACGTAGCGGTCGTCGGCAGGCATCTTGCCCTTCGGAGTCGTTACGCTTACAGCCTCCCATAGCTCCTTGATGTCATCCTCGTTCTGGAGGACGAATGTGACGGTAGTCACAGGGCTGATGGCATCGTCTTTCACAACGATAGCCTTTCCAGTTACACTCTTCACGAGTTTGAATGTGGCATCGTAGAGCTTGGCGTCGGTAGATGTCGGTGTGGTGCCGTCAAGGGTATAGTAGATGTTACCTCCGTCGGAACTTACCAATGCAATGATACTATTCTTGTCGACTGTCACTGTGCCCTCAGAGTATGTTCCCGCACCGGTACCTGTAACCTGGAACTTAGGTGCGGTGACAGAACCCGTATAGAGGTAAACACCTGTGGTGACAGCACTGATACGACCAGTCGTAGGGTCGTAGGCGATAGCCTTAACGGTTGTAGACGCACCGCTGATATTAATCTTCTTGTCACCATCATATTCCTCACTCTCCAGTGTAGGCTCGCTACCGTCTGTAGTAAAGTAAACAATCACACCTGCGGCTGGTGGAATGGCAGTAATCTTAAGAGTAGCTGTCGTGCGGTAGTGTGGGTCACCCCATGGGTCGAGTGTCGGTGGGTTGAGCGGTTCCATCACTGTGTAGGTCTCGCTGATCTCCTTACTGGTGTTGCCGGCACTACCAGGTGTGTTAAACTCCGTAGCACTTGGGTTGTAAGCGAAGGCGCGAACCTTTCGGCTGTCGGTAATTGTCACGGTCACGCTCTTGCCAGCCTCAAGCAGGAAGCAGTTCTTGTTGTCACCAGAGGAAACGTATGTAACGGCATCATCAAATGTCGGGTTGTACTTGTCATTGTTGTTGTATTCCTGAATCATGTACAGTGCGTTCCATTCTGATGGTGCTGTGATGGTCACATCCTGCTCATCAACAAACTTACGAGATGTAGGATTGATGGTTGGAACCTGCTCGTCGGTGTTTACTATATAGATAGTGTATGTTGTAGAGCTTGCCGCGGTGTAGCTTGGACGTCCGTTGACGGTTGCGGTATATCCGCCAGGATAGCTAACCGTGATTGTTGCATAACCAGACTTGTTGCCTATAGTTATCGCACCGGTAGACTCATTGACACTAACCTCAGCACCATTGTGGTTTAATACGCTGTAGGTGATGCGCTCGCCCTCAGTAGGCACTGGGTCCTCTGAGCCTCTGTTATACGTAAGGTCAGTGATGTTCACATCCTTATCCTTATCCTTATTATAGTATGAGACCGTTACCGTTGGCTCGTCGAACTCGGCATAGTTTGCGGCAGTACTGTTATCTATGCTGACATTGAAGAGGTTGTCGCTCAGCGTTAGCTTAGAGGCAAACCTGTACATGTAGTTGTTTTCATTGATGCCGCTGACGTACCATCCCGCAGGATAGGTAACGGCGTCATTATTTGTCTTTTTTGTGCTTACGTCATCATACCACTGGTATTGTACACCTTCTATGATACGTTTGTTTACCTCGGTAGAGAAGACAGCAGCCTGCTCCTCGCCATAGATAACGTTCTCCTCGTTAACCAGACCCTCGATAGTATAATTGGTACGAGTGCCCTCTTTGCCGTCATCGGTGGTATATTTACCCGTGAACTTGGCATAGACCTGATTCTTAGGTGTGTTGCCTGCGGTACCTACTGCAGCCACAGAGATAGACGTACTGAGGTTTGTTCCAGCTGTTGATGGCTCGTATGTGAGATTTGCGGGACGCTCATGGTCAACGACATTGAAACGCAAATTCATGATGGAGCCGCGGCTGTTGTATATCACGTTGTCTTTGCTGTCTTTAGTGCCGCTATCATAGAATGGCTGCAAGCTGACATAAATAGTTCCGCTGGTGCCGGTTACCTGGATTGGAATGCCGCGACGATACTGGTAGAGATGCTTGCCATATACCATCTTTGTCGGACGTGACAAAGCTGTACCAGAAGTGGTGTTGTATGTGAACCACAATTCATCGGTGGCGGTGTTAGGTGCCGCATATATTACACGTCCGTTAGGGAAGTTACCGAAGTCTGCATCAATGTCATTGCTACCAGTCTTGTCCTCTGTATAGTCGCTTTCAGTAATCTCGTTGGTGAGGTTAGCATCCCAATAGAGCTTGAATGCATAACCCTTGGTGTATTCAATGATTGTAGCCGTTGCCGTGCCGGTTTTTGTCGTACCGTCAAGGTTGATGCCTTCCGGCAATGCAGTGGCATTGCGTGTGGCGGTGATGGTAACGGTAGCTTTCTGACCGACGTAAGTGGCCTTGTATGTATCGTTTTCGTACTCGCGCTTCGTAATGATACCACCGTCAGCACTGACTCCGTTGAAACCTGATACTGTAGTGCTCATGCCAGAGGCAACTCCGCTGACATCAACATCTCCTCCGTTTGTAGTGAGATCTTCATTATAACTATAAGTAAAGTCAAAATAGTCACTTACGTTATAGTCCTCGAAGATATCGTTGCCCTGCAGATCAGTGATGACCGGATGGAAGTATCCGCGCTGACCCTCCTGAATGGTGATGTTAGGAGTGCTTAACGACCATGTCTTGTTACCAGCGTAGGTATATGTTGCGGTAACGATTTCGCTATATTCGTTATTGCTATTCTTGGTTACTACGCTTACCACAATGTCGCTCTCGGAAGAAGGCTGAGTAGCTGTGATAGTCTGAGATGTACCACTGATGGCGGTTCCGCTGCTAACAATCGTTGCGGCGTCGGTCTCTGCGGTAGCACCCACCTTATAATATGTTACAGGTGAGTTGTTTGTCTCCGTTGTCTTGATAGTCACACTCTTGCCAGTGCCAGTATAGGTAGTGCCATCGGCAGTGATGGTAGGAGCTGAAACGGTGATTGCGGAAGAACGAGTGTTGAAAACAAACAATTTTACATCTGAGGGGTTGCTACCTTTACTGTCTGTATAGGCGATAGCCTTGATATAGTATACAGTTTTGCCTTTTGATACAGAAAATGAATTTCCGCTATTTTTGTCATTACTCTGAGATGTAGCATCAATATATTTATCGTTATTTGAAGTAGACGGATCAGTGAGAGCGCTAAGATCTGCACCATGTTTTATACAAACGTATGTTCCAGCTTTAGCTGTCACATATACTTTCTGATCTTTGTTTTGAGGGTTGATGATGGTATATGTTTGAGTATTGCCATCAACTACAGGTCCACTATACGATGCATCAGTCACCATATTGGCGAAAGTAATGTAAGGTGCCGCAGCCGTGGTGGCAGCGTTAAAAGTTCCGCTTACCTTTACAGGATAGTCAGGCATGGTGAACGATGTGCCGCTGACATTGCATGAGCTTGTTACGTCGGTGTCGTCAGATGCCTTCTTTATTGTCAGTGAGCCAAACTCATAACCAGTGTCTGGAGTGGCGGTAACACTTACCGTTGCTCCAGGAAGGGCTGAGGCCGCACCACTGAGGGTACCGTTGCTCACAGTTTCGTATGTGATACCTGCATTAACGTTGAATGTAGCGGTAAAGCTCTTAGGACCGGTGTAATTGTCTGAACCATTGAAGGTGAAGGTCAGAGTAGCAGTACCTGGCTTCAAGACCGTCATGTCATTAAAATACATACGTTGGTCTGCTGCCTTATATGCTGTGGCATTTGCGGTATTGATGACCGTAGCATCAGATGATGTCACCGTGAAACTTGGATTTGTCAGGCTTTCAAAGTCTGGCGTAATGACCGCCTTTACACGTAGTGTCGTGTAATCAGCATTATAATCGAAGGTTGTGTTGTTCACGAACGTGCCTGTGCTGCCGGAATAATAATAAATATCATTAGCATTGAGCTCGAACGCTGTCAGCTGGTCTTTGACATATAGAGTATATGAGTCACTCGTAGCAGCATTGAGATATGTGTTGCCCGCAAAAGCGGCTGTCATAGTGGATGTACCTAACGCTAAGGCAGATACGGTAGCGTTGTCAGTACTGTTATCACTTACAACAGTTGCTACACTTGTGTTGCTGCTGGTATAGGTAACCTTCAAATTCTTAGGTGTTGTCGTGGGTATATATCGACCAGTCTCATTTAAGCTCATTGTCTTGTCATCAAAGTCATAGCTGATGGTTGGCGTGACAAGTGTCTGATCAAGAGAACCTTTATCGTAGCGCAACTCAATACTGGTGATATTAATACTTGCCCCATTATCATTCAGGGTTGAGACCTCAAAAATCGCAAAGGAACGATGTAGATTTATCTCAACAGTAGCATTCGAGCCTCCTGTGCTTGGAAGGTATGTAACTTCGTCAACTGATTCGTTGGCATTAGTCTTTAGATAGAAGTCTTGATTGGAGCTGTAAGTAATGATAGCCTTTTCAATCGTACATTTTCCTGTGTTGCTCTCTAATATGCCTATGTGTCCATAGCTGCTGCCAGAGCGACGGAGCAAAACGGTACTGCCATTATTATATTTTACACCCTCACCGCCAGTAAAAGTAAACTCAAATCCCTTTAATGTGCGGTCAAGGTTATTGTTGCTGGCGTTCAGTCCGTTGGCTGTTGCCGCAATTGCGAAGTTATCTATAGTAAAGACATCTTTGGAATTGCCATCCCCGTATGAACTGATAATGTTGAAGCCTATAGTTGTATTACATTCATTATATGTAGATGCGTATGTTGCCTTTGGTGTGGCAGTTACAGTGACATAGACACGTCCGGTAGTCTTACCTACAGACAATGTGTTTCCGCTAATGCTTGAAGCGTTAGGATAGCCTGGAACGTTTGAAAGTGTATATGTATAGTCGAAATAGTCGGATGATATAGTTGTTGTCAGCGTGTTGTCGGTGTACATCGTCGGTGTAAACTCAACACTTCTGCCGATATTTACATTTGTGAAGCCATCGGTGGCAGTACCAATAGTATTAGTAGTAGACAAACGAACTTCTGGAGTGGTCGCAGGAGCAGAAGATGGTGTCGTGACGACAATTGATTTTATAGTTCTACTATCAGACTTTGCAGGTCCGACAAAGAGCACAACATTACTTTTTGATATAGAGCTAATGGTAATAGTTTGTGATTCGGCACTTTCTAAAAGCTCAGACGATGTTAAACTTTCAGCGGTTGACTCTGTAAAAGGATTTGAGAAAGAATCGACCTCTTTATAGCTATAGCTTGTCTTATGTTTTTTTTGTTGATTAAAAGTAATAGTAAAAGTTATACTACCATTAACACCTGATACAGGTATGGCCATAATGCGTGTTGCACTAGCATTATCTGAATATGTTACTCCTGTGCCATTCGTAATGTTGGCATTTCCTCCAATAAAGCAGACAGATGACCCATCTATTGTTTTTGTTGTAGTTCCAGAAATAGTCTCGGTGGCTTCATCTGAAAAGTCAATATTTACAAGAGTTTCATCCGCTCCCCATGCGCTTTGTGCCGAAGCGAGCAGACAAACAAAGATTGCGAGGCGTGACAATACGCTCCGCTTGTTCTTTCCCTTTTTTGGGAAAGAATTCCATAACGATAGAAGTTGTTTCATGTTTGAAGTTATTTTATTATTATTTTTATTATCCTTGCTTAGCTCGGAGTGTACCTTCACAGGCTGTTCTCCTATGATTCTCTCGGAATACTGGTTTATAGTGGTATCTCACGTATGATGCAACTTTTTTTCAGTATTTCCAGAGTGCAAAGGTAATATATAATAATGATTATGCAAAAAGAAAATAGTAACTTTTTTGTAATTTTTACGAAAACGTTTGCTAGTATTAAATTTATTAGAGTTTCGCCTTCGCTCCTCTTCTTTGTTACTAAGAAGTTATCGCTTTGCTCGTCCTTTCGGACAGTTTAGCCATATCTTAAAAAAGAAATCGCGAGTAATGTCTTAAACTTTTTCATTGTTTGTGTTTTGGTTTTTGGAAAAATGTTGTACTTTTGCAGAGTAAAACTCTGCGAAAAGAGCAAAAAATCTAAAAACTAAGATAATATGAACGAAAATCAAAGTCAGACAGGTAGCAGGAGCTATCTGATTTCCATTGTTATGGTCGCCGTGCTTGGCGGTCTGTTGTTCGGTTATGACACCGCGGTAATCTCCGGAGCGGAGAAAGGCTTGCAAGCGTTTTTCATGGAGGCGAAGGATTTCGCCTATACCGATGGTTGGCACGGCTTCACCTCAGCTTCGGCTCTGATAGGTTGCATCATCGGTTCGGCAATCTCTGGTCTTCTTGCTACCCGTTTGGGACGTAAGAAGTCGTTGATTGTTGCAGGTCTTCTTTTCTTTATCTCCGCTCTTGGCAGCATGGAACCGGAGTTTTTGTTCTTTGAGCATGGTACACCGACCTATTCCCTGTTGATTATGTTCAATATCTACCGTGTTATCGGAGGTATTGGTGTAGGTTTGGCTTCAGCCATCTGTCCTATGTATATAGGTGAGGTTGCCCCGAGTAATATCCGTGGAATGTTAGTGTCATGGAACCAGTTTGCCATTATCTTTGGTCAGTTAGTTGTATATTTCGTCAATTTCTTCATTCTTGGCGACCATATCCAGCCGTTGGTAGAGGAGATGGGAAAAGGTATTGCAGCCATTACCCCTGCCGCCCAGTGGACAGTTACCACAGGATGGCGATATATGTTCGGTTCCGAGGCTGTCCCTGCAGGTCTCTTTGCCCTGCTGATATGCTTTGTTCCTGAGACTCCGCGCTATCTGGTAAGCATTGGAAGAGATCAGGATGCCTTGAATGTACTGACAAAGATAAACGGTTCGTCGAAGGCTGCACAGATCTTGAACGATATCAAAGATACGATGGTTGTACAGACCGAGAAACTGATGACATACGGATTCATGTGTATCTTTATCGGTATTATGTTAAGTGTCTTCCAGCAGGCAGTAGGAATCAATGCCGTTCTTTACTATGCTCCTCGTATCTTCGGTGACATGGGAATGGAGAACCCGATGGTCGTTACCGTCTTCATGGGAGTTATCAACATCCTGTTTACCCTTGTGGCCATCTTCACGGTGGAGAAGCTTGGACGTAAGCCTTTGCTTATCTGGGGATCTTTGGGAATGGCCTTGGGCGCCTTCGGTGTAGCCGTCACCTTCGGACATGAAGGAGTGGAGATGGTGACTGCTGTCAGCATCATGGTCTACTCAGCATCATTCATGTTCTCATGGGGTCCGATTACATGGGTACTCATTGCCGAGATCTTCCCGAACACCATCCGTGGTGCTGCCGTGGCTATCGCCGTTGCCTTCCAGTGGATATTCAACTTTATTGTCAGCTCCACCTTCGTGCCGATGTTTAACATGCACCTCACAGAAGGTGATGACTTCGGTCACTGGTTCACATACGGTTTGTATGGCATCATCTGCGTTATTGCCGCAGTATTCGTATGGCGTCTCGTGCCAGAGACAAAGGGTAAGACCCTTGAGGATATGACAGCCCTGTGGAAGAATAGAACTGAAAAATGAAAGTTGAGATCAGAAATCTGAAAATTGAAAGTAGAAATTGAAAGATAAGAATGAGGAAACTGGTATTTAGCATAATAATGATGATGGCAGCAGTAGCTGTTAATGCACAGACGGCTGACTTTGTGACCGTGAAGGATGGTAAGTTTATGCGCGCAGGCGTACCTTATTATTATGTAGGGACCAACTTCTGGTATGGAGCCATCCTCGGCTCAGAAGGTCAGGGTGGCGACCGTGCCCGTCTCGGTCGTGAGCTCGATGCCTTGAAAGCAGCCGGCATTGACAACCTCCGAATATTGGTGGGCAGTGACGGTGAGCGAGGTGTCACCACGAAAGTTGAGCCAACATTGCAGGTGAGACCCGGTGTTTACAATGATACTATTTTGGCAGGTCTCGACTATCTGCTTATGGAGATGGGTAAGCGTGACATGGTGGCGGTGCTCTACCTTAACAACTCCTGGGAATGGAGTGGCGGCTACGGCTTCTACCTTGAGCATGCCGGTGAGGGCAAGGCTCCGCGTCCCAATGAAGACGGCTATCCAGCCTTTATGAAATTCGTGTCAAAATATGCATCATGCGAGAAGGCGCACCAATTGTTTTATGACTATGTGAGGTTTATACTCTCACGCACCAACCGGTATACAGGTAAAGCCTACAAGGATGACCCTGCCATCATGTCGTGGCAGATTGGCAATGAGCCCCGAGCCTTTGCTACGGAGCAGTTGCCAGCCTTTGAGAAATGGCTTTCCGAGGCTTCGGCGCTAATCCGCTCTTTAGACCCTAACCATCTGATAAGTATCGGCAGCGAAGGCTCATGGGGCTGTGAGAACGACTATGTCTGCTATGAGCGTATCTGTGCAGACAAGAACATCGACTATTGCAATATCCACCTGTGGCCATATAACTGGAGCTGGGCAAGAAAAGACCATCTTCAGGAGGATCTTCAACGCTCGTGCGACAATACGAAAGAGTATATCGACAAGCACCTTGCCATTTGTGAGCGTCTGCGCAAGCCTTTAGTAATGGAAGAGTTCGGCTATCCCCGCGACGGTTTCTCGTTCTCAACCAAGTCAACAACCAAAGGCCGTGACGGATATTATAAGTTCGTGTTCTCGCTTGTGGCAGACAACGCAGAGCATGGCGGCTTGTTTGCCGGCTGTAACTTCTGGGGCTGGGGCGGTTTTGCCAAGCCAAAGCATGAGCAATGGCAGGTTGGCGATGACTATACCGGTGATCCGGCACAGGAGGCGCAAGGCTTGAACAGCGTGTTCTCTACCGACAAATCTACCTTGAAAGTGGTTCGTCAGCAGGTAAAAAGAATGTCAAAAATAGGCAAATGACGCATTAGTATGCAATAAAGTCAAAATAGTATTAGCTGTTTTGACTTTTTTGTATTAACTTTGCGCCCGATGATATAAATGTTATATATCTGAACAGAATTTTAAAGGAATAAAGAATAAAATATTATTAACTAAAGACAATTACAATTATGAAGAAAATCTTTACTTTAATTGCTGCCATGACGATGGCATTCAGTGTAAACGCACAAGAGCAGCTTGGCTTAGACTTCTCAGGTTGGCCTTGGAATTATGAGACTACAAGTGTAAA
>CAJOPT010000137.1 GCA_905236455.1 uncultured Prevotella sp.
TATTATCTTTGTATAAGATAAATGGCATCTCAACAATAAAAAAGAAAAGATTTCTTTTTGTATTGTCTTCGATTTATATTATCTTTGCAACGTATGAAATATATCTACAGAATATATCAGCTCTTTATAGCGGCACCATTAATATTAGTAGCATCTGTCATAACATCATTGACTACAGTGGTGGGGTGTCTGTTAGGCAACGGACATTTCTGGGGGTATTATCCAGGGAAGCTGTGGGCGAGATTTATTGTGTATGTGTTGTTACTGCCTGTAAAGGTGGAAGGCAGGGAGAACCTTGAGAAAGGAAAGTCTTACGTCTTTGTAAGCAACCATCAGGGGGCGTTCGACATATTCCTCATCTATGGTTTCCTGGGACGTAACTTCAAATGGATGATGAAGCATCAGTTGCGTAAGGTTCCGTTGGTAGGTGTCGCATGCGCTGCCGCAAAGCATATCTTTGTAGACAAACGAGGACCGAGAAAGATAAAGGAGACATACGACAAGGCGCGTGAGACGTTAAAAGACGGTATGTCGCTGGTGGTGTTCCCCGAGGGCAGCCGTACGTTTACCGGACACATGGGTAAGTTCCGCAGGGGAGCATTCATGCTTGCCGATGAGCTTCAACTGGAGGTTTGTCCGCTTACCATCAACGGCTCGTTTAATGTCAAACCTCGTATGAAGGATATGTACTGGGTGTTCTGGCATCCTCTGCGTCTTACCATACATAAGCCTATCGCATTACGTGGTGATGTCGTAAACACATCATTGGAGAAAAACGACAAGGAGGAGGAGCTTACGGTCATGGACGAGGCTTATAAAATAATCATGGATGGACTGGTGCCTGAATATCAAGGATATGTAGAGAACCCTGACCAGTAATAAATGTGAACATTATAGTTGAAAAATCAATCATTATGAATAGTGACAGCATTGTAATTATACCTACCTACAATGAAAGGGAAAACATAGAGAAAATCATCCGAGCCGTCTTCGGGTTGGAGAAGTGCTTTCATATATTGGTCATTGATGATGGAAGTCCTGATGGGACGGCTGCCATTGTTCATAGTCTCATGAAGGATGAGTTTTCCGACCGCCTGTTTATCTTGGAGAGAAGTGGTAAGCAGGGATTGGGTACGGCATATATCACTGGTTTCAAATGGGCGTTAGAGCGCAACTATGACTATGTCTTTGAGATGGATGCAGACTTCAGTCATGACCCTAACGATCTGCCACGTCTCTATGCTGCCTGTCATGATGAGGGCTACGATCTTGCCATCGGCTCCCGTTATATCAGTGGGGTGAATGTGGTTAACTGGCCTATCGGTCGTGTACTGATGAGCTATTTCGCGTCTAAATATGTGCGGTTGATAACAGGTTTCAAGATTCATGACACCACGGCAGGCTTCAAATGCTACAAGCGTCGTGTGCTGGCAACAATTCCACTCGATGAGGTGCGTTTCAAGGGCTATGGCTTCCAGATTGAGATGAAATACACGGCTTATAAGATTGGCTTTAAGATAAAGGAGGTGCCGGTGATTTTCGTTAACCGTCGTGAGGGGGTGTCGAAGATGAGCGGTGGCATCTTCGGAGAGGCTTTCTTCGGTGTTATGCGCTTGCGCTGGGATGGTTGGTTCCGCAAGTACCCGAAAATAGTTTAGGTGTTTATAAGTTTAAGAGTTTTTTTATTCTTCATACTTCATTCTTCATTTATATTTTATAGGAGGTTACAATGAGATATTTAAGGATACTGGCTATATGTCTTTTGGCAATAGCCGCAGTGGAAATGAAAGCACAGTTCGGTCCTCAAAAAGATATGGACGACAGATATGCGACGGAGCTTATTAAACCTGGTACTGTGGCACCTGACTTCAAAATGCGAACACCTGACGGTAAGAAGTTCCAGTTTTCCAAGTGGGCTAAAGGAAAAACGGTCGTTCTCGACTTCTGGGCTTCATGGTGTCCTGACTGTAGGAAAGACGCACCGGAGATAGTACGCCTTTATAATACATACCACCAGCAGGGTGTCGAGTTTCTTGGTATCTCAATGGATACCGACGTTGAGGCATGGAAGAATGCTATCAGTAAGTATGGCATAGAATACCCTCAGGTAAGTGAGTTGAAGAAGTTCAAGGAGACTGATATTGCCAAGGCATACGGTGTGAAATGGATTCCTTCGATGGTTGTCATCGATTCCGATGGCAAGGTGGCTCTCTCTACGGTACTGCCATATAAACTGGATAAATATCTGAAAGAGAAGACGACAGGTGCCTACACTCCATCACAGAAAGGTGAGCGTGTCAGCATTGACGGACATCATGGCAAGCTGCAAGCGATTATCCAGAAGCCTGACCTTAAGACAGGTCAGAAGTGTCCAATGGTAGTGTTCTGCCATGGCTTCGGAGGCAAGAAGGAGGGCCCGCTGTTTGAGCTTATCTGCGATACTCTTCAGGCACACGGCATCGCCAGCATCCGTTTCGATTTCAACGGTCACGGTGAGAGTGAGGGGGAGTTCAAGGACATGACTGTACCCAACGAGATCGAAGATGCAAGGAAAGTGGTGGAATACGTCCGTGACATGAGCTTTGTCAGCGACGTGGCTATCGTCGGTCATTCCCAGGGTGGGGTAGTGGCAGCGATGACAGCCGGAAAGATGAGTGAGGAGGAGGGGCAGCCTGCTTTCAAGGCTGTCGCTCTGATGGCTCCTGCCGCTGTCCTTCGCGAAGATGCCATTCGTGGCAACACTATGGGCAGGATGTACGATCCTTTTAATCCTGGTGAGTACGTTGAGCTTTACGGTGGTCTAAAACTCGGCGCTGAGTATATCCGTACGGCCTTCTCACTGCCTATCTATGAGACAGCAGCCCTATATCAGGGACCGGCGCTCGTCATTCATGGCAATGCCGACAGAGTGGTACCGTACACTTATGGCGAGAGATTCCATAAGATATGGCCGGATAGTGAGTTTGTCATTCAGGAGTATTATGACCACAGCTTCACACAGAATGTATATCGTACCACCGATATCGTTGCCCGTTTCCTTATCAAACAATTGAAATGAAAAACAGATAACCATGAGAAACTCAAGAATAAAAGCATTTATCACAGGCATTGTTATCGTACTGCTACAGATAGTAGCGGTGAACATTGCCGTAGGGCAGACTGGGAATGATGTGCTTGACCTCAAAGACCCGATAACAGGCAAGTGGGGATATGCAAGCAAGGTCCAAAATCGTAAGAGCTCGTTGCGTGGCTTGAAGAAGATTGCTGTCAGTACATTGGGTAAGACTGGTTCTTCTGTTATGACTAAGAGTGATGCAAGGGAAATAGACTGGACTGTGCCTCCTCAGTATGATGCCGTGGCATCCAACTTCTCGGAAGACCTCGCTTGTGTAGAGATTGGTGGCCTCGTAGGTTTTATAGATATACGTAATCGTTTCATCATAGAGCCTCAATATGAGCCAATGAAAGACATGGAAGGTTTCAAATTCGGACTTGCTGTTGTGAAGATTGGCTCTAAGTATGGATACATAGATAAGGAAGGGCATGTCGTGATAGAGCCAGTATACGAATATGCGGAGAATTTCACGAAAGACATGCTTGCCACGGTGAAGCAAGATGGAAAGTTTGGAGCCATTGACTTAAAAGGAAATATGGTCGTTCCTGCCACATATAAGATGGAAGCCGCAATGAAAACAGTACCAGTATCCAACAAGGAATACAGGAAAGCGGTGGATGATATAAGTGAGAGGATAAACGCCGGTGAATACAAGAGTCTGATGGATAACATAAATGAAGTGTCAGACAGAGTACAGAAACGTGTCAGCGACTCCTCTTGGGTACAGCCGTTAAAAACATCTGTTGCTGGAACAGGTCGGTTTCAGGGAATTAAAGATCAATATAAAAGAGTTATTATCCCATGTGAGTTCTCTTCCATAAGCTATGATGATAAACATCATCTATATATAGTTACAGATTCCATTAATCGATATGGACTATATAGTTATAAAGGAGATAGATTCTTCCATCCGCTTTTCGACAAGATGGAGCGTTTTGGAAATGGGAAAAGCAATGTTGAAGTTGCCGGTCTGACGGGATGGGTGGATGCCGAGGGCAACCTATCACCGAGCTTCATGGATGAAATATGCGATGCGGGACTGAAATATGACACAGAGGGGCATATAGGGCAGGCTGTTTCTCTATATGAGCGTATCCTCACTATAGACCCCAACCATGTAATGGCACTCAATAACCTTGCAATAATAGATATTAACAACAAGGATTACAACAAGGGCTTGAAGAAACTGAAGCTGGCTCATAAACTTGCACCTGATAATGAACTGATAAGTGAGAATCTTCACGCGGCAAAGAAGAACAGAAATGAACGCCGATGGAATCGTATAACGACAGGACTTGAGATTGCAGCAGCTGTAATTACCATAGGTGCCGCCACTTATTCAGCTGTCAATGGGGTAAGTGCTCCAACATCAGGATTGTCACCCTCTGGCTCAATGGCAACTGGAGATTACAGCAGTGGCTCATCTTCAAGCAAAAGGAATGATAATACCTCTTCTTCTAAGGCAAATCATGCAAACTGGAGAGCTCTTGATAATGCATACAGCGGTTATGAGGACCAACTGATTAGAATGAAAAGTTCTGGAAATTATGACAAGCAAGAGGTGAAAAATATTCAAAGAAAGATGAGGGACATAAGAGATAAAATATATAAGCAGAGTGGAGGACATCAGAGAGCGGTCTCTTCCATGGAGTCTTGGAATCCGTAGAATACCAGAAAAAAGAATAATAGACTAAAGAGGACCTTCAATCTTTGCAGATAAATTCAGGTGTCATCAACAAATGTCCCAGATCTGAAACGTGAAGAATTGGCATCATAAAACGTATTGGTGACAACGATTATAAAGAAGTCAAAACAAAATAATGAAGATACCTGAGCTGTTCAAGGAATACATCTGGCTGGTAAACACCATTTATCAGGCGGGAAAAATATCTTTTGCAAAAATCAATGAGAAGTGGTTGCGCACAGAAATGAGCGGAGGAGTAGAGTTAGCTAGAACCACATTCATCCGGCATAAAGATGCTATAGAGGACATTTTTGGCGTTATCATCGAATGTGACAAAAAGGACGGGTTCAAATACTATATCGCCAATAAATCTGTGCTTCGTGAAGACACCATTCAGAACTGGATGCTTTCATCCATGACTGTGCATACCGCTGTACAAGAGGGCGTCAGTCTTCAGAAAAGGATACTTCTGGAAGAAATACCATCGGGATATAAATACCTCCAGCCCATGCTTGAAGCCATGAAGAACAACCATTGCATATCTTTTACATATCAAAAATACAACGATGCAGAGATAAAGACATATCCTGCCGCTGATCCTTATTGCCTGAAGCTCTACAAGCAAAGATGGTATCTGTTGACCAAAATCAAGCAACAGTTCAGAACCTTTTCTCTTGACAGAATCAGATCCTTGGAAATATCAGAAGAGACATTCCTACTTGATAAGGACTTCGATGCAGAAGCCTATTTTCATGATTATTTTGGAGTTTTTCGAGATGAAAAGACACCACCTCTGAGAGTCGTAATCAGAGCCTCGAAAGAGGAAAGACCATATCTTAGAGACCTGCCCCTTCACCATTCACAGGAAGAAATTAGCATCACTGCTGACTATTCCGATTTTTCTTATTTCCTCTCGCCATCAGATGATTTCATTGGAGAAGTTCTCCGCAAGAAAGATCGGCTGTACGTGATTTCGCCCAAAGAGTTGCGAGAAAAAATCCTCCAGAATATCAATGAGATGGAAAAAAACTACGATTGACGGCAAAAAGACTGAGACTGTACCACGATTTGGAACAATATAGTGCTATCTTTGCAGAAAAAAATACAAATGTTATGATGGAATTATACGCTCACATCACCCAGACGAAAGAAGACAATGCTGAGCAAAGGACTCAATCATTGGAAGACCACAGTAGGAATGTTGGTGAACTTGCATCGCAGTTTGCTGCCGAGTTTGGTTGTGGTGACATTGCCCGTGTAATGGGATTGCTGCACGACAAGGGGAAGGAGCAAGTGGAGTGGCAGAAGTACATTCAAGGGGTGACGGGATATAATAAGGAATTCGCGCACGTAAAGCAAGGGCCAAACCACGCCTATGTAGGAGCTCTGTTAGCTTGCAAGCAATATCCGACATTAACATCGTTGTTAGCCTATCCCATATTGGGGCATCATGCAGGTTTGTATGACTATTTTGACTATGACGAGATAATTAGAAGTAAAACAATTCCTTCTGACATTGATACTACAGAACTTGATATTGCTCTTTCAGCTCAGAAATTCAAATCTGCAAAGCCGTACGAGTATAATCACATCATCCGCATGCTTTTCTCTTGCTTAGTGGATGCTGATAGGCTTGATACAGAAGCTTTCACTAATCCTGGGCAGACTGCTCTTCGAGGTGGAAAGAAAACTCTTATAGAACTTGCTCCGCTACTTGAAGACTATTTAGTAAAGTTGCAAAATAAGGTTGTAAAAGAGCATAAAGAGAAATTGATTGTTAATGTTGTTCGCAGCCAAGTGCAAGAGGAATGTCGAAAAAAGTCATCATGCGAGCCTGGTTTCTATAGCCTAACAGTTCCAACAGGAGGAGGAAAGACACTCTCATCACTCGTTTGGGCGATGAGCCATGCCATTTGTCACAATAAAAAGCGCATTATAATTGCCATCCCATATACAAGTATTATTGTGCAAACTGCACAGACACTTCGAGCAATATTTGGAGAGAAAAACGTTTTGGAACACCACTCTAACGTTTCGTATGAGTCTTTTTGCGACAAAGACGATAAAGATGAGGATAAGGTAGTCCAACAAATGAAGCTTGCCACAGAGAACTGGGATTATCCTATTATTGTGACTACTAACGTACAATTGTTTGAGTCAATGTACTCCAATAAGCCCACTCCATGCAGGAAATTGCACAACCTCTGTAATAGTGTTTTGATACTCGATGAGGTGCAGACATTGCCGACCGACTTTTTACAGCCCATCGTAAACGCGCTAAAAACCTATCAACGGCTATTTGGTATGTCTGTGTTGTTCACAACTGCAAGCCTACCAGTTTTGGAGGGCAAGCATCAAGGCACCCTTCCGCGCATTACGTTAGATGGCATAAATAAGATTACAGAGATTATTCCTGAAGGTTTTAATCTGCATGACAAGCTACGTCGTGTAAATCTGCATTTTGATGAAAGTCAAAGTTCATATGAAGCGATTGCAGAAAGGATAGCACAATATGATCGTGTGTTGTGTATTGTTAATTCACGTCGTGCTGCAAAAGAAGTGTTTGATAAGCTTCCTACTGAAGATTGTAATTATCACTTGTCGCGCTTAATGTGCCCTTTACATATTCGGGAAACTCTCTCTGAGATTATAAAAAAGTTAGATGACCCCAAAAAGCCAAAGGTCAGAGTCGTTTCTACTCAATTAATAGAGGCTGGCATCGACATTGATTTTCCTGTTGTCTTCAGACAAGAAGTAGGATTAGATTCTATTTTACAAGCAGCAGGACGATGCAACCGAAACGGCATCGATAAAAAAGGCAATGTACATGTGTTCTCATTAAGTGAGGATTTTTGTAGTAGCTATGTGGAAAATTCAAACAATGCAAGAAAACGTTTACAAAAGGATTCGGACTGGTTCTCTCCTGACACGATGAAAGCTTATTTCTTGAAATTGTATAAAGGGTACACAAAAACGTTTGATAATATAAACATTAAGAAAAAAATTGAGTCTCCACGGTATTATCAATTCAAAACAGCCGGTACTGATTTTAAACTTATTGACAAGAAAACAAAATGTATTGTAGTAAATTACGGTGATGCAGAAAGCCTTGTCAATCAAATAAAACAATCAGGTGCTAAATATGAGTTGATGAAGGCTTTGGGACAATATACCATAAATATAAGTAAGCACAACTTTGACTTGTTAATTGGTGCTTTTGATAAAGGGGAGAATATACCTGAAGGAATGTACTTCCTGACTAATCCCGGACAATATAATGAAAAGACAGGTGTTATACTAAAAAATAAGTTTATTGAAGACGTATTTATAATATCAAATAATTAGTGAACAATGGAGTATACAGATAAAGAGTTTTGCTTGGAGGTGTGGGGACCAATGGCATGCTTCACACGTCCAGAGTTGAAGGTGGAGAGGGTGAGTTATGATGTAATTACTCCGTCTGCTGCACGTGCCATTTTTGAAGCAATCTTTTGGAAACCAGCAATTCAATGGCAGGTTACGAAGATAGAGGTTCTTAATCGTATAGAATGGAAATCTGTTAGAAGAAATGAGTTAAAGTTTAATAAACAAGAATCTTTCTTCATAGAAGAGGAAAGGACCCAACGTAATACGCTCTTGCTGGCAAATGTACGTTATCGGATATACGCTTTATTGAAGTTTATTCCTATACGAAAACGGATTGAATGTAACGGGTTATATGAAAAGTGGTACGATCAGCAAAAAGGAAACTATAAAGAATCTCTAAACCCAAAGATTGACGGTGAAGAGGTTTCTTTACTCCGCAAGGACGAAAATCCAGCAAAGTATAATGCAATGTTTGAGAGAAGGGCAAGAATGGGGCAATGCTTCAAACAGCCCTATTTCGGCACAAGGGAGTTTGCGGCCTCTTTTAGATTTGTTGACCCAGACGAAGTTCCATTAAACTCAGACAAATGCTATTATGTCGATAAAGGGGAAATCAACATGGGAATAATGTTCTATGACTGGGATTTCTCAAAAATTTATAATCCGAAAAAGCAAAACGTTGATTACAAGAAAGCTATGCCTTTGTTTTACAGAGCAAAAATGAATAATGGAATAATAACAGTTCCACCCTTAAACAGCCAGGAGATAATAAGATGATACTACAAGCTTTATATGACTATTATGATAGGCTAAATGATTGGCAAGAGGGTTACCTTGCACCTATAGGCTTTGAAGACAGAGAGATCGGTTTTGTTATAGTTATAGACAGAAATGGCCGTTTTCTCGAAATGGAAGATTATAACATCCAAGGAGGAGGCGCACAAGAATTTCGTGTGGTACAATATATTGAAAGAACCAGTAATGCTTCTGAAGTTGCCTACGTGTTTTGGGATACTCCTGAATATGTTATCAATTTGTCGGGTAAAACAATAGCAGATGAAACTCAAGCAAAGACAAAGACATTCGCTTCAAAAGTTGATTCCTTCTGCGGAATGTATCCTAACAATCAGGAATTCAGAGCTGTGTCTCTATTTTATATAAAGAAAGAATATTTGAATCCCAAACTCACAGAATCTAAGGAATTCAAAAGAATTGTAAGTTCAGAACCAATAGTTAGATACATGTCTTTCAAGCTTGAAGGACAAGATAATATTGTTGCTGCGCATGATGATTTATATGACTATGTAAGAAGGCAATATGAAAAGAAACAATATGATGATACTGAAAGTAATAATAGAGGTACTTGTTTCATTACAGGAAAACCAAATATGCCTTTGGCAAACAATTCAAGCGTAGTTAAAATATTTGATAGCGCTGCTACGTCAAAACTGTTGTCCTACAATTTTGGCAGTGCCAACTCTTATGGAAGAAAGGATATAGGGAACTTTCCTATTTCCATAGAAGCTGATTCTAAAATTTACAATGCTTTTCGCTATCTGCTACGACGAGGGTCTGAGAACAAACAGCTTTACATCACTCTGGCCCACGCAAATGGAAAAAGACGAAAAAACAACACGCTTATTGTGAACCGAACGATGCTATTTTGGGCATCTTCCAATAGTATTGACTCTCAGCAAATAGAAGAGTTAGCATGGGATGCGATTGACAATAGAGACAACCCTGACCTCAAAACCGAGCAAGTCAATAACTTATTCAATAATATTCTGAGCGGTCAGAATCCAAATGTTAGTGATGACAAATTCTACTTGCTTGGTTTAGCACCTAATGCTGCCCGAATTGCCGTGGTTTATTGGAGAGAATGCACATTGAAAGAATTTGCTGAAAAACTGAAACAACATTTCTTTGATACGGAGGTGGCTGACTATCGACATAATGATAGGAGAGGTTCGTTTTACCAAGGAATGTATTCTTTCTTGGGGTCTGTAGTAAAAGATGGTAGAATATCCGAACTTCCTCCGAGGTTGGTAGAA
>CAJOPT010000138.1 GCA_905236455.1 uncultured Prevotella sp.
CACAGAACTATTAAACTTTTTTGAAAATAATTCGTCATACCCTTGTGATTTCTCAGCTAAATTGATTATTTTTGTAGTCAGAATACTAATCATTAAAATAAAAGAGATATGAAAAAATTAGTTTTGTTAATTGTTGCTTTTGTTGCGACAGCTATTAGCGTAAATGCACAAAATGTTTACATCGCACCATCAAACAGTGCCATCGCTTATCATAAGAGCAAGGACTGCAGTTATCTGAGAAACTCTGTCAATGTCACAAGCATCTCAACTTCAAAGGCTAAGGAAATGGGACGCCACGCATGCGTACGGTGCTATCCTGAGATGAAGGGACAGACCATGAAGGATACCGCAAAGGAGAAGAAGACAAAGACTACTGCAAAAAAAGAAACAACCGCTAAGAAGGAGACAACTACAAAGAAGGCTACTCCGGAGCGTGACGCAAAGGGACGCTTCGTAAAGAAGAGCGCCACCGAGAAGGAAACAGCCGCTAAGAAGGAGACAACTACAAAGAAGGCTACTCCAGAGCGCGACGCAAAGGGACGCTTCGTAAAGAAGAGCACCACCGAGAAGGAAACAGCCGCTAAGAAGGAAACGACTACAAAGAAGGCTACTCCGGAGCGTGACGCAAAAGGTCGCTTCATAAAGAAAACCGATTCTGAAAAGAAGACGACAACAAAAAAGACTACAAAGAAAGCTGCATAAAAACACTACTGTGATAGCAGTCCCCTACAAACCAATAATATTGGTAAACTAAAGCATTGATATTCTGTTTTTATATCAATGCTTTAGTCTTTTAGAATCGCTCCGCCATCTTTAACCTCAAAGCCCTCATCCCGCAACCCTTTTTTCCTCATCCCGCAACCCTTTTTTCCTCATCCCGCACTCGATGCGGGATCTCCTGTTTTTTATCGTTTCGCAGGGAGAGAGGAGTGAGGGGATCCCGCATCAAGTGCGGGATGAGGGAAGGAGTGTATTCAAAATGACATGCTTAAAAGATTCTGGTTAATTTTTGAATCCATTTTGTGAAATTTCTTTGCGAGCAAAGCGAGTAAACTCGGTTACCATGCGTAAGCATGCCGAAAGCACCAGCCGTAAGGCTGCCGAAAAGAGAATATGAAGAGGATGTTATCACTCGGTTACGCTCGGTTGAATTTGCAAATCCAACCGAGCGAGAAGTTTGCCAATATGATATTGCGTCTACAAAAACTTTATTCTACAAGTGTCCATGATCCAGCATAAAATTCACTACCGAATGATTCTGTTATAATCATTTCACATTTATTGCGACTATAAGGATGTCTCAAAGTAAATTTTATTCCATCACTACCGCTGAAAGTCCAATACAGAGAAAATGATAGTTCATCATTATTGCTATTATATGACACGTACTTTGCTTTCATCTTACTACTACTTAACGAACTACCATTTCTTGTAATAGTATAATATATATAATTTTCATCTCGATCTAAAAATTCTAATATTATCCCAGATTCATGTTTCCATTTCGTTTTTTGCAATATTAATTTAGGAGCATAATCATAATTTACTGGAGTGACGTTATGGGTAGTTCCGTCTTCTTTCCATAAAGATAATCCAGACCAACTTCCTGTATTTGCGATTGTTATTTCCCACTGAGGATTAACATCATGGAAATTTGCTGTTGTTGCCAAAATTCCAGTGTTTTTTGAATAATTCCAATTGCATTCTTTAACACCGTCATAAAGAAAACGCATAATACCTTCCTCAAAGAGGATAAACCTTAAGTGCCCTTTATTACCTCGCATATTGTATGTTATAGGAGTCTCCCAACAACCTACAAATTTGGAAGATTCTGACGAGGTTAAGATGGTGTTGTCATCATCTTCATCATCGCCGCCACAAGACACAAAAGAACAACTAATCAACATAGCTGAAAATACCATCAGCATTGAATTTGTCAATAATCTAAGTTTCATATTTTTTATCATTTATAAGTTAATACTAATATCCACATTCCTAAACAAGTTAGCACTAACTTAACTTATGGATATAAAAAAAGAGTGCGCCCCTGCCATATCCCAGTCAGGCCTAGCACAGCCCCTAAATCGTTATGGAGAAGACGCACTCTTGGTACGTACTCCAAATACGATTTAGTCATTGCTCGATATCCTTTTCCGAGGTGCTAGTTCGACTGGGAATTTGAGCAAATAAAATGTATATGTTCCTCGGAACACGTTGCAAATGCAAGGAATAATTTTGAAATCGCAAAGTAATTAACCAGAAATTTCTATGCTGCATGATTTATGAATGCGCCGATATTATCATCAAACGATGGAAAGAATATTTTGAAAGATAAGGAGGACTGTTATATGAAAATTAAGGAAAAAACCAGCCCACAATGGCATAAGAACCATTGTGGGCTGTAGTATGTGAAAAACTCAATAAGACGTGTTATGCTTGCGGCTGCACTTTAGGCTGCTGAGCCTTGCTTGCGAGCTCCTTCAGTTTGTCCTTTCCCTTGAAGGCAAATACCCAAATGAGGAAGCCGGCAAGAGCCAACAGTCCGATGCCAAGTAGCGGACGATAGAAAAGCCATGCTATAGCTATCACGATGAGTGACCATACCACACCTACTACCGAGCATACCATACCTACACCCCATCCTACGATATTTGCAATGAACGGCACAACCTTCAGAATAGTCTCAAGTATTCCGAAGATACCCTTCAGTCCACTGATTACGAGAATCACACCTACGATTCTGAAGAGCCATAATGTAATATTGTTTGCACTATGCTCACTGTCATAGATCTCATCAACATCTTGCTTTCCCATTCTCAGTGTTGAGAATTTCTTGCCATTCTTTGCCTTATAGTCCTTGAAAGTATCACCGCTCACCTTGGCAATGATGGTAACCATTGCAGGTACGGTCTTCTCAAATGTTATACGCATATCGCCAACCTGCGGACTATTAGCCGACTGTCCGAAATAAAGCACGTTTCCAGCCTGATGGACAAAGTCATAGTCTTTCTTGTTTTCTTGTGGGATAGAGTCGGCGACGACGGTCTTTACAGAGTCGCTGACGGCAGCGGTCTGTGCAGTAGTCTGTTGTTTGAGGGCACCTGCTCCATTATATTTAATGTAAATGTCCTTACAGGACTTATCCCAAGCCTGCATGTTCTGGTCATCGATGGCAAGGACGACAGGTTCCTGTGCCCTGATACTTCTTATCTGACCTTCATTGAGCTTGTATGCTCCGAAAGAGACATTCTCTGCCCACTGATCCTGGTTCTCTGCGGTATAGAGTACATAGTTTTTGTTCTGATAAGCCGGATCATGGAAAGATGAGGACTCAACCGGTGAGCCAACCCATTCCTTACTATACGTGTAGGTAGTCACCTGTTCCTGTTTACCTCCCAGCTTGTCACGGGTCTCAGTCTTTGAGTGCTCAACCCACTGGTAATACTCTACCCTTCTGCGCAAGCTGATGGCAGTGGCTCCTATTCCGAAGTCTTTGTCAACAAGTGAGTCGTTAGTCGTAGCGACAGCTGACGCATGTACGAGCTCACCGTCATACTCAGGGTTGATTTTACTTACACTTTCCATTTCGACAGTAACCCCTTGGGCTTCATTAAGCATTTTGTCTGTCTTGACAGCCCTACCTTCGTTCCACCACAACAGAGCGGTAGCCGCGATGAATAGCAGCAGTCCCATACCGATACCACCGAGTGAGTTACCTAACCGTGTACCATAGCCGATTGTTTTAGTTTCTTGATAAGCCATAATAGATAATTTATAGTTTTAACAATGCAAAGATACGATTAAGTGAGCATAATTCAAAATAAAAATAGGTTTTTATTTTGATTATTGAAAATTAATTGAATAAATATTTTGTTGTTTCTGTAATAATAACTACCTTAGCACCGTATAATAAAAACATATTAATTATGGAGATAAGCAATGCCATAGCCGGCACTTTGGAGTCCGGTGACATCATGATTCAAATTGAGCCTTCTGAAAAGGAAGGTCTCCAGGTAGAGCTGGAGAGTACTGTGGCTTACCAGTTTGGAAGCCAGATAAAAAAAGTAATAGTAGAGACCCTTGAGCAACTCGACATCAAAGATGCCATTGTCAAGGCTACAGACAAAGGTGCTTTAGACTGTACTATCCGCGCCCGTGTCACCGCCGCCGCGGTACGCGCCACGGGTAAGGACGTATGGAAATAATTATTTGCTACTTAAAACAATTAGAGATATGCAACGGCTAAGAAGAACTATGATGTTTGTACCGGGCAATAATCCCGGTATGATGCAGGACGCGTTCATTTATGGTCCTGACTCTATAATGCTTGACCTTGAGGATTCCGTCACCATGGCAGAGAAAGATGCCGCACGTCTACTCGTATATCATGCCTTGAAAACCATTGATTATGGTGATACCGAGATGGTAGTGCGCATAAACCCATTGAGTACCCCTTACGGAAAGAAAGACGTTGAGGCTGTCGTGAAAGCTGGAGTTGACGTTATCCGTATGCCTAAGACCGAGACTGCCGAGGAGGTGCGCGAGGTAGAGAGAGAGATTGAGAAGGTTGAGGAAGAGATTGGATGCCTTGGACGCACAAAGATTATGGCAGCCATCGAGAGTGCCCTTGGAATTGTAAATGCTTATTCCATTGCCACAGCCTCGAAGCGCATGATGGGCATAGCATTAGGTGCGGAGGATTATTGCGCGAACCTTAAGACCCAACGCACACCTGGCGGTGACGAGCTTCTTCTCGCTCGTGAGACAATTGTCGTCGCTGCCCGCGCAGCAGGTATCGATGCTCTTGACACTGTATACTCCAATCTCAACGACATGGAGACTTTCCGTAAGGAAGTAGAATTGATAAAGACCCTTGGATTCGACGGTAAATCAATTATCAACCCACGTCAGATTCAGATAGTCAATGAGGTCTTTGCCCCAAAGGAGAAAGAGATAGAGAAGGCACAGACCATCCTCGCCGCAATCAAAGAGGCGGAGAAGAGAGGATCTGGTGTTATTTCCGTCAACGGCAAGATGGTTGACCGCCCAGTGGTGCTTCGCGCCCAACGCACCATCGACCTTGCCATAGCCTCTGGATTAATCGAAAACGGACTATAAACCTTTGAAAGGTACATATTTAAAATCAGTAATGATCATGGAGCACTATATTAACAATAGAATAACACAGATAGAAGAAGCTGCCAAAAAGCTCAACAAACCAGTATACAAGGAACGTGACATAAAAAAAGATACCGCACCACGCACTGACTGGCTCACCAACTCCCACAAGGTAATGAGTCTGGAAGAAGCTATTCGCAAGAGTGGTCTTAAAGATGGAATGACAATATCGTTCCATCACCATTTCCGTGCCGGTGACAAAGTGGTGAATATGGTTGTCGACAAATTGGCGGAGATGGGTTATAAAGACCTGCATCTTGCTGCATCCAGTCTTATTGACGTTCATGAGCCACTTATTGAGCACATCCGTAATGGGGTTATCACCCGCATCTCAACATCCGGTCTGCGTGGAAAGCTGGCAAAGGAAATATCTCACGGACTACTGAAGGAGCCTGTAATATTCCGGTCACACGGCAGTCGCG
This sequence comes from uncultured Prevotella sp., assembly GCA_905236455.1. GTDB lineage: Bacteria > Bacteroidota > Bacteroidia > Bacteroidales > Bacteroidaceae > Prevotella. The sequence continues at coordinate 5,601 of CAJOPT010000138.1, forward strand.
GAAGTGCTATTGCCAGCGGTGAGCTACATATTGACGTGGCGTTTCTTGGTGCCTCATCAAGCGACCCTATGGGAAATGCCTGCGGCTACTCGCACTCGGAAAATGCCAAGTCTATCTGCGGCAGTATCGGTTATGCCCTTCCGGACGCTGAGAACGCCGACAAGGTCGTGATACTTACCGATGACCTTGTTCCCTACCCCAACCGTCCATCAGGAATCTCTGAGCTTAATGTCGACTTTGTCGTACCTGTAGAGTCTGTCGGCGACTCCTCAAAGATTTCCTCTGGAGCAATACGTGACACCAAGAACCCTCGTGACATACTCCTTGCACAACAAGCAGCGAAAGTAATAATAAACAGTGGCTATTTCAAGAACGGCTTTTCTATCCAGACCGGTTCCGGCGGAGCCTCGTTAGCTGCCGTGAAATATATCCGGCAGAGCATGATAGACCAGAACATTAAAGCCAGCTTTGCACTTGGAGGCATCACCGCCCACATGGTAAAGATGCATGAGGAAGGACTGATAGAACGCCTTATGGATGTACAGTCATTTGACAAAGTTGCCGCCGAGTCTCTGAAGAACGACCGCATGCACAAGGAGGTGTCATCGGTGGAATACGCAAGCGCACAGGAGCCTGGCTCAGCAACCCACTTCCTTGACATTGTCATACTCTCAGCTCTTGAGGTTGACGTCGACTTCAACGTAAACGTACTGGTGGGAAGCGACGGTATCATACGCGGAGCCATCGGAGGACATCCCGACACTGCCGAGGATTCAGCCTTGTCAATAATAGTATGTCCACTGTTACGCGGACGTATCCCTTGCATTGTAGACCATGTCACAACTCTCATCACCCCTGGCTCAAGCGTGGATGTGGTGGTAACGGAATATGGCATTGCCGTAAATCCACGACGTCCGGAGATAGCCGAACGGTTAGAGAAAGCTGGTCTGCATGTTGTTGACATAGAGTCACTGAAAAAACGTGCCGAAGATATCATCGGTCACGCCGATCCTCTTCCATTTGGCGATAAAGTCGTAGGCATCGTATTAAACCGCGACGGCTCTGTCATGGATGTAATCATGAACATAGAGGACAAATGACGGAGATCACACTGACACAACTACTTGACAGCCGTGACGCACGCCAACAAAAGCAGAAGGAACTGCTGCGGCGGTACAGTCGTACTTTGGTGTGCCTCACGGTTGTCTTCCCTGGTAGTGTAAAGCGTACAGAAAACTCATTAATAGTTGCTAACGCTGCCATGGCAGCACTTCAGCAATGCCGCGACTGCAAATTTACCGTTATTGAGGAACATGACCTGGATACTGGATTCGAAGGTTACCTGCTTTCTCCTCTTTCTGCGAAAGAAACCAAGCGTATCACTTGCGAGCTGGAAGAGTGCCATCCATTAGGCAGGCTCTTCGATATTGATGTCATCACACCCGAGTGTATACCTATAAAAAGAGAAGATGTGGGTTTCGCCCCACGCCGATGCCTGCTATGCGACAATGAGGTCCGCTATTGCATGAGAAACAAGACACATACACAAAAGGAACTCCTTTCACGAATCAATGAGATTGTTGACGAGTATCAACAATGACGAATTAAAAAACGATTCTTAATTAATTCTTCATTCATAATTCTTCATTTAAATATGTACAATGAATATGAAATACGCCCCATGCCCCTTTCGGTAAAGCCGTGCCGCATGCGTGTGGAACGGTTCCTTAACGAGAACGGTCTTCGGCTGGATGAAGTGGAATACTATGCTTGCGTGTTCAAACAGGGCAATGACGAGGAAATCCTTGCTGGCGGTGGCTTGTATCATGACATTATTAAATGTGTTGCCGTCAATGACAAGATGAGGGATGAGGGATTCAGCAGCCGACTGGTATCACACCTTATAAGTGAAGCCTCATCACAAGGTTACGACAGCGTCAAGGTCTATACGAAACCAGAAAACCTACACATCTTCGAGGGACTGGGGTTCCGGCAGATAGCCAATGCACCAAAGGCTATACTTATGGAAAACGGACATGGATTGCGCAACTACTGCAACTTTCTATCCAACAGAAGACGCTACGGTAAAAGTGGTGTTATCGTCATGAATGCCAATCCTTTCACTCTTGGACACCGCTACCTTATTGAGCAGGCAGCCAAACAAGTTGATTGGCTTCATGTCATCGTTGTAAAAGAAGACTCCCGTCCGTGGCGGGAGTCTTATAAAACATTGTCCAATAGTCTTCCGCCGCAGACGGAAGACTCACGTC
>CAJOPT010000139.1 GCA_905236455.1 uncultured Prevotella sp.
ATCTCCTTGGAAGAGATGTATTGTTCGAATTATTTCATATCAGTCTGATGTTTAGGGTAAAGAATCGGGATTATACAACGTTTTCACTTGCGTACATTATTTATATATGTATGCAAGGTGATTATGTCTGTAACCGTAACAGCTCGTGAGGGTAGTGCTTGCCCCAGGACTGGAAGTTTTATCGCAGGCTCTTAGCCGCGAGGTCATCGAGCCTGTGCTTTTTCTCTCTAACCTTCCATTAAGATGGAACGGAACTACAACGCAAAAATCAATTTACAACGAAAATAATAACAATTAAAATAATTCAAGCAAAATGAAAAGGTATTTACTTACTTTAATCGTGCTCGTCTGCGCCGTAACGGGGGCGTGGGCAGATTATGCCAGGAGCTTTGGAACTGGTTCTTCTGCATCTTATGATCAGTCAACCGGAGTTTTAACGGTAACAATTGCCACGACAGGCGATTTTGACACTTTTGTTTCAAATCTTGATTGGGTTGGAAGTGACCCTCACATAAATCTGAATCATACGGGTAATTTGCGTATTATTTGTACCAATAATGCAACAATTAGTTCAACGGAAGTTAATGGACTTAAAACCGCAAAAAGTAATGACGGATTTACAACTTTGGACTTGACGGCTGCATCTTTTGATGCTAACACGACCATAACATCATTGATGGCTAATGGCGTGATTGACGTTTCACTGCCTAGTGGAATGGCCATTACTGATGTAACTCTTCCTGCAATCAGCAATTATCCTCTTAAAAGTGTAATTACATCAAATGGTAGTAGTGCAACTTTGACTGCTTTTGGAGGAAGTGATTATAGAGATTCACAAGCTAATCTTAAATTGTTTTATAATCCAGCATTAACTGGAATTAGTGATTGGACTATAACTAATGGCGAGGCCTTTTCCTCTGTAAGTGCCGGTGAGCAAACTAGCGGCTATTTAAAAGCTATTGTAGCATCTAGCACTGCAAGCACTCTTAGTGTTACTCTTGACGGACTCACACAAAACGATGCTCCCACATTAGCTCCGTCATCTTCTGTTATAAACTTGACCATTTCTGGTTTAAATTATCCTTCTGACAATAATAGCACTGTTACTGTTTCTGCCGGAAGTAATCTTACATCTCTAACAATTGAAGATTCCACAATTCCTGGATTGACCATTTCAGGATGTCCTGAGTTAACTGATGCCGACCTCAAAGGAGTAAAGCATAATGTAAGCACAGCATTAGCAGTGTCCTTTGAAAATGATCCCAAATTAAAAAATGTAACTCTTTATAGGTCATCATCCTATACAACATATAATCCATCTGGTACAACCCCACAATCCACAGAGAATTCTGGTACAGTTACTGTAACATACTCTACTCCAGCCATTCCAATCGAATACAACGGATGCGAAGTAACCATAAACCTTGCTGCACGAAGTGGTAAGACCATGTCTGCTCTCATTTCTGAGGCTCAAACTACTCTTGGTAGCACAGATATCTGCACTCTGATTGTTACAGGAGAATTATCGACTACCGACTTGGAGTCATTGGATGATGCAAGCGCAGCTACACGCATCGACTTGTCAGGAGCAACTCTCGCTTCTGGTGCATCAGTTGACAACATTCAGGTTCCAACATCGCTTGAATCCCTTGTACTTCCTAACGGATACACGGTATCATCTGCATTGGAGACAACTTTGTCAGGGGCAAGTTACACGAGTCTCAAATATGTATATTCTAACACAACAGACAACGGCGCAACGACTCCGACTTATGTGTGGATTGCACAGACTGGCGTGATGTCTCATGTGTTTGCGAACGAAAGCAGCCTTGTAAGCAGCGTATATGTGAAAGTGGTTGCAAAGACTGGCGTTAGCCTGGATGCTAATAGCGTTGACCTTAGTAAGACGGATATGACAAACTTGGCATTTCTTGATGTGAGCGAGTCAGGACTTACAACCGCCGCTGCCGCAAACTATAAGTGTCCTTCTGACAATACTTATAAAGCTTATCGTATTATTCTGCCTAATGGCTGGACGGGTGACGATATGGCAGTATTTGCCGCCAATCCCAACCACGGAGCAATGGCTGCTGTTTACTCTTATAATGGCACCACGCTGAATATTCTGGAAATCGATGACAATTCTTACTCTACCACAGCTCTTGCGGATGCACGTATCGTACGTAGCGGTACTACCGAGGTTGATGTTTTATATGGTAATTACGATGGTGCACAGTATTGTACGTTTGGTGGCAATTTGCTGGCTGCCATCAACGGTGCTGCTTCATCTATCACAAAGGTGGTAGTAAAGACCGGTTCGGCTATGCCTAACGCACTGACGTTCACCAATACTCATCTCACGGAGATTGATATTGAGAATACCGTGCAGGCTAACGCAGAACTGAACGTTGACGCATGTTCAGCTCTTACGATATTGGATTTGAAAGGCTCTTCTATTAAGAGCATCGATGCAAGCACCGCATCGCTCACCAGTGTTGACCTCTCTGGAGCAGCAATCGCAAATGATGCAGATTTCTCTGGTGCTACCCTGACTACACAGTTTAAGACAAATAGCGAGACAATCTTCAACGGTGCACTTAACCTTTCAAGCACAGGATTGACAGCATTCTCAACCGAAGCGCGTATCGTTGGCGACATCTCGTTCAACGGTAGCAACTCTCTTGCAAGCATCGATGTGACTGCTGCTGACTTTGCAAATACAACAAGCAAGATTCATATTGACTTACAAACAACTGAAGGAGATGGTAATACAGATATCATCTCTGGATTAACTACTGACAAATGTATAAAGATACCATCTTCTTTTGCAACATCCCGCTTGCACCCAACACCTGCCGCAAACCTGATTGAGCAGGCAGAGGCAGTGGCTGCAGCTGTTACATATAAGGCTTCCGACATGGTATTCCATGATAACAATACCAGTGACGCTTATTATCCAACATACCGCTACTGGTATCAGGGTGATAATAATAATAATGGTATAGCAACTCTTGGTACATCTAATGATCGCAGGTTAGCTGATATTATTTCTGGAGAAGGAACATTGACCAGTGATTCACATGTAAAAATTAAGATTGTCGGTCCTCTCACATCTGCCGATATGGATGCTCTTGATGATCTGAACTGTACTATGCTTGACATCTCTGATGCTACAATAGAAACAGGCTTGCTGAAAAACAAACTTACTGCTGGCAACATTCTAAATTCAAACACGAGGTTCCTCGTTTTACCAGACTCTTGCACACGTGAGCATATCATCAACGAAGACGTTCTGAAGAAGCAAACCAATGTATACAGCGTAATAGCTGTACAGAACACCAGCGAAGGTCGTGACCTTACGTCTTGGAGCCGTGTCTCTGGCGCACTCCAGCCAGCTGTCGTGGGAGCTCTTAGCTCCTCTGCACAGTCTTGGACTATAAAGCCGGAGGGACAGACACAACGCAACGTTTATACCTCAGACGTAAGTAACTTCAAGAAACTGGAGATCTCTGGTCTCATCAATTCGTACGACTTGTCTAAGGCAACACAGAAGCTGGATGCCAACGGTCACCTGTCTTGGGCAGAGGATGTGGTTGAGGCTGTCTCGCAGACTCGTCATCAGAATGGTGCATACTCGGTATATGGTCCGTTCAGCTCTTGCTTCAACCTTACGGTAATCGACCTGAAGGGTGCGCATTTCGAGGAATGGGATCCAGCTACATACGACAATACCAAATTCACCCGTTATTGGGTAAGTGATATGACCTTGTCTGAGCTTGGCGTGATCAGCAATCCAACTTACAAGGTGGTTATTCCTCAGGATTCAAGGGTGAACGAGATACCGGCAGACTTCCTTAACTGCTCTACCAATATCCGTGCCATCTGTATTCCTACCAACATCCGTGCTATCCGTACACGTGCGTTCTATACCATCGACTATGTATGGACAACATCAAGTACTGGCGCAGGTATGTCTGCGAATGACAACACCGACCCTGAAGGTACGAACACCAGACTGGACAATGGTGCAAAACTGAGCAACGGTACTGCGGTAAGTGCTCTTACATACAACGAGACTACTCACAAATATGAGGAAAACTCAGACTTTGAAACTAACAAATACTATACCGCTGACTATAGTGGTGTAAATGGAGGCGGTACGTACACTTTTGGATCAAGTCTCCGTATGATTGAGACAGGTGCGTTCGCCAATACCCAGCCTAATGTAAGTGACGTATATGTACTGAACACCGTAGCTCCTGAGTGCCACGTAGACGCCTTCAACACCGTGATGTACACAGGTAACGGTGGTTACAACTCTGCTAAGGTATCTGCCGATGGTATTATTTCCCGCGATGCATACTTTAATGGTCGTTGGATCACCATGCTTCACTACCCACGTCAGACCACGACACCACAGCTGCAACGCTACACTGACGTAACTCGCGACTACTCTATTGCAACTGGTCTTCGTGATGGTAAGGGTGCTCCGATCTACTTCCCTAACCAGAGTGAGTTTATCCGCGCATACACCCAGGGTACCTTCGGATATGTATGGAAAGCATGGAACCCAACTCGTGAGTATGGTTCTGTTGACAATGGTGACCTGAAGGGTCATACCACTGAAGGATGGACGAAAGCAGGACAGACAGCAGCCAATGCACTGTTTGATGCTTATACCTCTGGCGGAACCGACCATCAATATACTTCTTTTGCAGGAGTAAACGACTCTACTGGTGTGACAAGTACAACAGCGACACTTATTCCATATTATAACGTACACTGGACGGGTGCCTATGCATCCTCTGGTACAACTGATCAGCAGCTGTATCCACGGTCAGAGATTGATGCAAACAGCGATGCCGACGAATCAGGTGAGATGACCGAAAAGGACTATCGCGGATGGCACCAGTTCGTATTGAACGCATACGCTGCCAACACCATCCTGGATGAGGAGCCATATCGTTCTTACATCACTGATGATGAGTGGTGGACCATCTGTCCTACATTCGATATTACTAAGGGGGAGAGTGCAATTCTCTTCGGATATGCTAAAGATGTTCATGGTAGCAGTGATTCACAATATCCATACGTAAGCAAACTAAGATATGTTCGCAGAACCTATGGAGATGCTAAGGGCACTATCACTCTAAACTTCACTGGAAACTTGAATATGAAGAAGGAGAATAGGACTAATACCACCGACAAACACGGTCAGAATAATGCCTCAGGTTTCGTAGATATTCTTGACGAGGTTCCTGCCGACAACGATGTTGTTATGTCAGCTGGTGTGCCATATCTCATCAAGCCTAATATGGGTGCAAGTCCTAAGCGTAATTTCCGTATTTTTGAAACTGAGACAGACTATAATAATTTCCGTGCTCAGTACTCAAATGATGATTGGGAAAAACGCGACTTCGTAGCTTTGTACAGTAAGAATCTTTTCGATAAGATACAGGCTGCACAGGCTGAAAGTGGTGCAACTCAGATGGCACATATCCATAATGGAATGTACACAGTTCCTGTATTCGTTAGTGAATCTGACGGAACTGGATTGGTAAAGGAGAATGTTGAAATGAGCGGAAGTGAGAAGGTTGCATATCACCCTGTGGATCAAACCACTACTTACTACAAGTCAACTGACTGGGTATACACTTTTGTAGGTAGTTTCTACAAGTCATTCCTGCCTCACTACTGCTACTACCTTGGTTGGGACAGCTCATTGAATGGCGGTAATGGTGGCGCAAGGTTCTTCTATCTCGATGGTGAGTATAATAATCCAGGAGTGTTCACCTACTACGACAACTATATGAACTGGAACAACGAGACTGGTGTCATCTGTCCAACATATAAAAACAACGGTTATACAACGGCTGAAAGCAGAGTATTTGGGCATACCGTTACTCCGGCTGAGGATATGACATCACCGGCTCAGTGGAAGATTACCGACCTCGTTATTGACGGATTCACATCGTCCACGAGTGGTGGAAATGCCAAGACTTACGAGATGGCTTTCGGTGCTCCTGACATTATTGCAGAGGATAGCGAGACCACAAGTATTATGAACATCTCAGAAGATGCATCCGTAAACGGCAGTGTATATAACAATGTAAATGTATATTCTGTAAACGGACAGTTCGTTGGAAATTCCCTCAGAGGGTTGTCTAAGGGTGTGTATATAGTAAATGGTAAGAAGTTTATCGTGAAATAAGTAAAAAGCAAGTTTGAGATGAAAAGAACATATATAGCACCAGAAACGGAGGTTTGCGTTATTTTGTATCAGCAAAGTATGCTTACCACATCCAAAGATGATGAAAGAGATGTTGACGGTGGACCTACAGAAGAAGGGGGACTTCCCGGTGGCGCTTCAAGCACGTCAGGTTCTGGGAACGGATCTTCAACAGGCAACGGCCAGGGATCTGGTGGCCAGGGTAACCGTGGTAAGTCTTGGGATAACTTCAACCTCCCAGGGTGGGAAGACTAACAAAGTTATTTATTACAAATCAATAGGGGAGAGGTCACTTCTGGTTTCCACAGAGGTGACCTCTCCTGTTTTACGCTTATCCTCACCTGTCACGTAAAGTGTGGTATGTCACTGAATGGTGTTTGCCAAGCCGGATGACATGCCTTCATCCCCATCAGTGTGGGATGAGTGACTATTCCTGCTCTATCTCCTCCTTGCTTAGTCCCGTAATATGGGATATTTGCTCGATATCCATGCCACTTGCTTTCATGTTGCGGGCTATCTCTAATGCTCTTTGGAGACTACCTTCTGCGATACCTTTTACTTTGCCTTCTGCGATGCCTTTTGCAACACCCATGGCAAGTCCCTCTGCAAGACCCTTGACATGTCCTTTCTCTTCTCCCTTGACAAATCCTTTGCTGAAGCCCTCATCATGGGCATACCCCATCGTGACGAGGTTGTCACGGTATACCTTGAGCGAGTGCTCGTAGGCAACCTGCTCCTTCCTCGTCATGTTA
>CAJOPT010000140.1 GCA_905236455.1 uncultured Prevotella sp.
GATTCGAGGCTGTCAAACTCTTCATCCCTCAGAAGCATATTGACGCTCGAAACCAGAATTGCAGGGTCTTTTGGCAGATATTCCATATAAATCTCTTAAACAATGTTGCAAAGGTACTCATTTTGGCTGACATTTGATAGTTTTTAGCTACCTTTGCACTTTATATTTATGATAGTTTATGATAGAACAAGTAGAAATCACCCTAAATCCCAAGTCGAGAGGTTTCCATCTGGTGACTAGCGAGATAATGCGCCAATTGCCCAAATTGCCTAAGACTGGTATCATCAACATATTCTGCAAACATACGAGTTGCGGACTGAGCATCAACGAAAATGCAGACCCAGATGTCCGGGTAGACATGGAAACCATCTTCAACCGTCTTGTTCCAGAGAGTCGTCCAGAATATGAGCATACGTTGGAGGGTGCTGATGATATGCCAGCTCATGCCAAGTCTACTCTGAGTGGTGTAAGTCTGACTATCCCCATTTCAGACGGACACTTGAATATGGGAACATGGCAGGGCATCTACTTTTGTGAATATAGGAATTATGGTGGGGCAAGAAAACTTGTAGTAACGATAATTGGAGACTAAAAACAATGATAGAGATTGGACTAAGACATACGAGTGAATTGACGGTTACTGATACCGTAACAGCAATAACAATTGGTTCTGGGGATATGCCAGTTCTTGCGACCCCAATGATGATGGCACTCATGGAGAACGCTGCCATGCTTGCAGTCAAGGACGAACTTCCAGAAGGTTGTACTACAGTGGGCGGTCATATTGAATCGTCCCACTTGAAGCCCTCTAAGATAGGTGACGTGGTGAGAGCGGAAGCAGAAGTAACCAAAGTGGACGGCAAGAAAATAGAATTCAAAGTCGCTGCTTACTCAGGAGATATGCTTCTTGGAGAAGGGACACACCTAAGATTCATTGTTGATAGGGATAAATTCATGTCAAGACTCCCGCCGCAGGCGGGAGTCTTATAAAAACATTGTCTATGAGTCTGCCGCCACAGACGGCAGACTCCCGTCTGCGTCGGGAGTCTTATAAAACATTGTCTATGAGTCTGCCGCTACAGACGGCAGACTTGGATAAGAAAGCTAAGATTATAAGATACTCCCCAAATTCATAATAACACTGAATGTAAACAATGATTATTGGCTAACTATTCTCACGGTGCTGTTCAGTCCGCTGGGGACAGGTTTCCATTTTTCGTAGGTGTGTTTCTTGTAATTCAAGTCAACGATATTAATATCTTTGAACTTACGCCATGGGTATCCGATGCGATCCAAATGGGCGATGCGGTTTGCTGGCAGATTGGTAACCTCAATGCGGAGTTGGTTATCACCAGCCTTGAGTGCTGTTTTACAGTCAAGGGTAAAAGGAACTGCCCAAGCGCAGCCGATATACACATCGTTAATGTATACCCGTGCGGATTCCCTGACATCGCCTAACTCAATGCTCCAAGAACGCGCAGCCTCCTGTGCTGTAAGGCGGAAAGTAGTGCTATAGCAGCCCGTTCCCATCGTGATGCGTACAGAGTCATCATCCAGCGTCTCCCATGTCTGCAATTGGTCTAACTGAAATGTCCTAACAACTTGTGGTGCTGATTGGATAAAGGACAATTCCCAATGTTGTCGGGTGAGGTCTTTCGTCTGTGGCGGAAGACCGATAAGACTTTGTCTAATAGACTGTTGTCTGTGGTGGCAGTCTTTGGTAAGTGGCAGAAGGGTATCTGCAATATTAGCATCAACGTTAATATTGCTATTGTAGGTTTGTAAGATGCGGCTCTCGCCAGAGCGAAGTGAAAAATGTATTCCATTGTCTGTCAGCTGGGCATGGGTTATCTCACCAGTCATAGGGTTAGCAATATCAGCAGTGGCATAGTCTATTGCCAGGGGAATGACTGCGTCAATGTCGCATGGGGTTAAGTTGGCGATAAAGTAATGATATCCAGTGGCGTTGCGTCGGCGGAGAACCCGCAGTCCATAGTCTGTGCGTAAAGCTTCTGGTCGGGCAGATTGTCTCATCTGTTCAGCGTCAATACCCCAGATGATGCATGCCCCCTTTTGTCGTAATTGCTCTAAATGTGCTTTCAAATTGTTGGGCATCTGTCCACTGCCGGGAATGATAAGTGCATTGTATCTGGTGCCTGCGGCTGTCTGTAGTCTACCATTAACAAAGGTGGTAGATAGTAGGTATTGGTCACTAATGTAATCGCAATCGTAGCCAAGACTGTCAATTTTAAGGATGCTGTGTATGAAATCTGGGGCTTTTATATTCATGCTATGGATATCGAATTGCATGAGCAGTCCTTTCTCTCCCTCCATGAGCCGTTGGCGCCACATGTCACGAACGGGTAGGTATATTAGGAAGTCGTTGTCTGGCTGTCCCATTTGTAGGAAACCTTGGCAACGCTCAATGTACTGCATCAGATATGGGGCGTCACGCCAGATGCTATTGGTGGGTGACATGTCAACAGATGCATAGAACTTCCATCCAGGCCAGAGGGCATCTTTAGGTGAATAAGTGGTGCCGTGGAAAAACATGTGGTTGACACCGCATGAGAACATCAAGTCTAAGTCGGGCTTCATCTGCGACAATGAGGTGCGGAAATGTTCCGTGAGCCATGTGAAGGTCTCGCTGCTGGTGAGGGGCTTCCCTGTGATATGTGCCGCAGAAGAGGCATATTTCAACATGGAGACATCACTGAAGTTTTTTTTTGTCATACCAGAGTCGGTACGCAGCCCTTTGATGCCAAATTCAGAAAGACCGAATCCCTCGATCTCTGGAACGTCTACAGAAGCATAGACGTCAATAAGGTTAGCAGGTGAGCCGTGAGCCTGATTGCGAGTCTGCACACCATGTTCGTGTGCCCATGCTGTCCACTGCTGAGAGAAATTCTCGAGCAGCATATCACTAAGAGTCTCACGGTAGTCGGAAAGCACCAGATTGCCGTCGTCCACTAATCCGAGGAGCTCCCGAAGATGCTCTTCCAATGCATATCCTCGGCGCTTTTGGAACTCGTCAAATAGGGTAGGAGTCCAGTTGGCGCCATATACTTCGTATGAGTCGTTGAAGAAGTTGTGAGGATAGGGAGTATTGGTACTTGCAAATGCTTGGTCAAATCGCTCTAAGTAGTGTTTGACAGCCTGTCGGTCAAAATGGTCTATGACCCATCCCTCACCACCGGGCGCAGCCCTTTTGACGGTCTGGCGGGTGCGACTGACGTATAGTTGCACCACCTGTTCCTTCCCTTCAGCCAACGGATAACGCTTTTCAACGGACAAGTGGGCATATTCTTTCTCATGTGGGTGCAACTTCTTTTTGACGGGTTGTCCTACAGCAACCGTGTCGATGATGAACACAGCCTTGCATGCAGCCTCTTCTATCGGGGTCGTAGGACCACCGAAGGGCCATCCTGTACCTGTTGTCATATCAACTAATATACCATCTCTTTTTCCTTGATCCTCTACCACTTGCAAGGCTCTCATCCATGGGGCGGAGAGGAACGGAAGCTCATTTCTCTCATTGTTTTGTACTCCGTAAATAGGGGTGATCTCTACAGAGCCGATGCCTGCACGGGCATAGTCTTGTATGTTCATTCGCAGACTTGGCTCGTCAACGGCAGACCCCATCCACCACCAGCGTACTCCAGCCTTGGCCTCTGGGCGAGCCAGTGGCCATAATGGCTGTGGCTTGGCACCACCTAACAATTGGCAATAGGCTGTGGCTCCTAACAAAAAGCAACCTGTTCCATAGTCTTCAAAGTCTGGAGCTTTTTCGTAAGTCACGGGCTGGTTGTCAGCAGGTTGGCTTCCAGTGCCTTGCACATAGCCAAGGAATCCTGTTGGATGGATACAATCGTTTGCAATAGCCAGCCAAGCGCGGTCACATGCTTGTCTGTATTTCTTTCCTTTCAGCACTCCTTGTCTTAGTCCCCAACTCATACCATAAAGGAAAAGTGCCGTGCCAGATAGTTCCTTGCCCGCATAAGCAGTAGACACGATGCTGGCATTCCAGAAACCGTCAGTCCGTTGCCATTTCAGCAGTGCCCGGCTCATGAGGAGGAAGTCTTTCTTCAGTTGTTGGTAATATGGGTCATTTGGTGATAACTCATTCATACAGCGTACGATGGCTGCATAAACCCATCCGTTACCACGGCTCCAATAGCAGTTCTTTCCATCAGACTCGGTGAATGGGGGAGCAAAGCGCTTGTCGCGCCACCAGAAACCATCTTTCGTGTTGAATAAGCCGCCCCCAATCTCATTACGGCTGTAATTGTAGAGACTCATGGCATAGTCCATATAACGGCGGTTTCCAGTTGTCTTGTACATCATGGCATAGATGGGCATCGCCATCTGTATGGCATCAATCCACCACCAGTAGTCCTGTTTGTCAGTAGACATTTGACGCTCTATATTCTCCGTGATGGGAACCAGCATTTTAGGGGATTTTGTCATACGGTACCTCCAAATATAGGTCTGAGCACAACACTGGTCGTCTGCGTCGGTTGTTTTCACGCCATTACGTGGAGTCCATTGGTGGTACTCAGCCCAGCGGTCAATATAGTCAAGGTAGACAGCCTGCGGATCAATGTCGTAGAGAGCCGTCAGACCTTCATAGTAGACGGCACGTGTCCATAGGTTGCTGGGACGGGTTTTGCCGCCGACGTGGGTGCTTTCCGTCGGGTCAGCATACTTCTGCATGAAATAATTATTCACCCTTTGGGCACTGTTTAAAACTTCTTGGGCTTGAGGTGTCTGTGCGTACGAAGATAACCAACATACCATATAGAAAATTAAAACAGGTATTCGCATGATGTTGTATTTTATTAATTATTTTACAAAGATATGAATTATTTGTCACTTTTCTAAAGACTAAAGAGGTTAAACTTTGTTGCAAAAGTACTCATTTTGGCTGAAATACAGACTTTTTCAGTATCTTTGCGCTCTATATTTATGATAGTTTATGAAGAAAAGGTGCTTTATTACGTCAATACAAACAGCAGAGTATCTACTTTTGTGAATACATGAATAACGCGATGGAGCAAGAGAATTAGTAGTAACAGTCAATAGGAGAGTAGCAATATGAGCTTTTTAGAACTCGTAAAGAATAGATACAGTTGCAGGGCATACAAATCCTGTGATGTGGAGAAAAAGAAACTTAATTACATTCTGGAGTGTGTCCGATTTGCACCTTCTGCAGTCAATAAACAGCCTTGGCGATTCCGCATTGTCAGCAGTGAGGAGGATAAGGCAAAACTGCAACAGTGCTATAATAGGGACTGGTTTAAGACAGCTCCGATGTATATCATTGCTTCTGTTCTGCATGATGAAGAATGGGTAAGAGCAGATGGCAAACATCACGGTAACATTGATATAGCTATTGCCGTTGAACACCTTTGCCTGGCGGCTACTGAGCAAGATTTGGCAACTTGCTGGGTGTGCAATTTTGATGCATCCTTGTGTAAAGAACTGTTTACGCTTCCTGAAAACGAAGAGCCAGCTGTAGTCCTTCCCCTTGGCTATGCTGCCGACGAACCAAAGGAGAAGAAACGCAAGACCATTAATGAAATCGTAAAGTGATGGCATACACAGGTTGATTCGGACAGTCAGAAGAATATCGGCGTGAAGAGCTGATACGGGTGATAGAGCATTCTGTGGAGAAACTGACCCTCCAAGAACTCGAAGCCTTGTACTATGATATGTCCACCAAGAATTACATCAACGAATGAGTTTTAACAATAGTTGAATCTACATTGGGACTCTTAGTGATGGTAAAGCCTGCCTTCTTTACCTTGTCTGGAACGTCATTGCCAGATACAATGCCGAAATAGTCGCTCTGCACGATGTCGTCCTTCGTAGCAAAACTGACGGTGAAGGCTTCCTTCAGTTCCAGGTTCTCCGTCGTCTTGTGTGGCGACAGATTGAAGCAGATGTGCTTCGGTCCGCACTGGTCACCCATGCTACATCATCACATCGGGATTCTCGTTCTCGTCCCAAGTGGCAATCATAATGGCGGGCAGAGGTGTAATCACAGCCTTGTCGCAGTAATCGTCTGCTTTGTTACGTTCCTTTGACATCGGATATTCTTAAACTTTATTGCAAAAGTAATGATTTTTCAGGAGAAATGCCTATATTTGTGCCAAGATTTAAGAAATAATAGGTTATGGATGCCATTCAACATATTATTATAGATCACACGCTGGCGCGTATAGGAGATACCACTTTTGCTGACTATCTCTGCCATGCCTACTGCTATTGCGGGTACTGCACGTTTGAAAGGAACGGCGGTACTTTTAGATTCGAGTCGGGCGACTGTATGATTATACCACGTAGAGGGGACTTGGTGAAGGATCTGCATGAGAGTAAAGATTTCAAGGTGGATGTGATTTACGTGACGCAACAGTTCATCGAACTCTCCACCCCACAGAGTAATTATGGTATGCGTGGTCAGCTCTCGTTGTTTCAGAATCCCATCATGAAACTTACACCTGAACAGCAGGAGGTTTGCCGTCAGAACTTTGATGCCGTGAAGCGGCGGCTGACACAGACGGGTCATCATTTCCGTCATGATGCGCTGAAGAACGCCATCGAATGCATGATTATCGACTTCTTCGATTTCCACTCCCAACTCTATGGTGCAGACAAGATTTCGTCGCAACAACATCAGTTGATGGAACAATTTATCGACATGCTGGAACGGGGCGACTTCCGCAAGAACCGCGACATTAGCTACTATGCTGACCATCTCTGTGTCACGTCGAAGTATCTCTCAGAGGTGTCGAAGAAGGTCAGCGGACTGCCTGCCGCATTCTGGATTACCCGCTATGCCTCGCTCGACATCAGCCGTCTGCTGCGTGACCGTAGCCTGTCGTTTACTGATATCAGCGATATGTTCGGTTTCTCCTCGCTGTCACATTTCAGTCGCTATTTCCTGACAAATTTAGGTGCCAAGCCGTCAGATTTCAGGGAATAATTGCCCTATATCGACGCAGAAAAGTACGAAAGTCAGAATTTGGTAAAATCCCCCGAAAATTGTGTTAATGCAGTTTCGGGGGATTGTCGTACCTTTGCACCA